>JASHPH010000320.1 GCA_030038255.1 Candidatus Sulfotelmatobacter sp.
TGGCCACGAACAGCGACGCCAGCGTGAGGCGCAGCGTGTAAGGATATCTTTGAGCAATAAGCTGCGCGACGGTCTGGTTGTAGCGGATGGAGCGTCCGAGATCGCCGTGCAACACGCCTTTCCAGTAGCGCGTGTATTGTTCGCCGAGCGGAGCGTCGAGGCCGTAGGCGTGGCGCGTGGCGGCGATGTCGGCAGGCGCCGCGCCCTCGCCGAGCATCTGCTGGATCGGGTCTCCGGGGACGAGGTGAATCAGAAGGAAGACAACACTCACCACCAGCCAGATCACCGGCAGGGTGTAGAGGACGCGTTGGAGGAGAGTTTTCAGTGGTCAAGTCTCAGTCGTGACGCTCGAGGATCCAGCGATGTTCCTCATCCTCGAAGTATGCGAGCTTCCCCGGAATGCAAGAAAGAACGTCCCCATTTGATAGCCCACGATTCTCTTCAAGGCTTCTAGGAGAAGCATCTCTTGCCTATCCAGATCGCGATCTTCCGAGGTCACCCAACAAGTTGGTGGTGCTCCTCTCTTGTGCAGGAAGGCTGCAATCTCCTCGGGGCTGTGTACAGTGTTTGGCAGGCCGAAGCAACGCCGCGGGTCCAGTGATTTAAAGTGCGACAACTCTCGAAGAAACTTTTGCCGTCTTCTTGTTGTCGCAATCATTCCCACGTAGCGGTCGCATCTGGCTGGAAGAAAAAAGGCTTCGATCAATTTCTGTTCGTGGTCCATGCTCACGTTAGCCCTCAGCGGCTAAAGCCGTGTCCTCTTAAGGCATTCTTTCGGCACGACTAAAGTCGTGCCCTTCCCGTTCCTGGCAGGAGCTGAACCCAAGGTCCTTCGACTCCCCACGACGGCTCGCCTCGCTCGCCGTCGTGCTCCGCTCAGGATGACAAGGCTTCGTGTGACCGCCTGCTATTTTTCTTTCGCCCCATTGGGGCTTGTTCGTGACCTGCTTCCTAAACCCACGGCTTGCGCCGTGGGCTGTATTCTGTCGCTCCTTTGGAGCTGGTTTCAGTCTCCCGCTCCTTTGGCCGCTTCGGCTTCGCCTTCGAGCTTCGCCGTCTTTTCGATGCGCACACGGGCAATACGATGGCCCTCAATCTCCTCGACAGTGTAGCGGCAGCCTTCGTATTCGAAATGGTCTCGCAGATTCGGGATGCGCTGCAGGCGCGCCAGAACGAATCCGGCCAAAGTTTCGAACCCGGCGTCGCGCGGTAACATCAGGCCATATTCCGTTTCCAAGTCGCGGATGTTGACCGAGCCCTCGAGCACCAGAACAGACTCGTCTTCCAGAGCCGGCTCGCTCGGCGAAACATCGAATTCGTCTTCAATATTGCCGACGAGTTGTTCGAGGATGTCCTCGACTGTAACCACGCCAGCCGTCGAGCCGAATTCGTCGACTACGACTGCGAGATGGCGGCGGCGCTCTTTAAATTCGGCGAGTAACTCGGACAGAACTTTGGTCTCCGGCACGACCAGCACGTCGTGCATGATCTGGCCGATCTGCATGCGCGAGATGCGCGTGGCGCTGGTTTGGCCGAGGTTCGAGAGGCGGAGGCGCATCCAGCGCATCAGGTCTTTGTAGTAAAGCACGCCGACGATGTGTTCCGGGCCGCGCTGCGGATCATAGACAGGGATGCGCGAGTGCTGGCCTTCGACGACGCGGGCGAGTGCGTCGTCGAGCAGGAGATCGGAGGGCAAAGAAAAGATGTCGGGGCGGGCAACCATGACCTCGCGCACGGTGATGCTGTCGAGCTCGATGGCGCTGTGGATCATTTCTTCCTGAAATTCGGGAATCTGGCCGAACTGGCGGCTGGCGGTGACGATGAGTTTGAGTTCGTCGGGGGAGTGGACAGCTCCGCGACGAGTGGGTTGGGCTCCGAGGAGTCGAAGAACGAGACCGCCCGACCGGCGCATGAAGAAAAGGATGGGGCGCGTGATGGTTAAAAAGGCTTCCATGGGCGCGGCCACGGCTAGCGCAATGTGTTCAGCACGCTGGAGAGCGAGCGTTTTCGGGACGAGTTCGCCCAGGATCACGTGCATATAAGTGATCAGACTGAAGGCGACGGCAATAGCGATGCCGTGAGCATAGATGGCCATGTGAGGCAGTCGCTGGACGAAATGCAGGCTTGCGACTAAGCCAGCGACCATGGGTTCGCCGATCCAGCCAAGAGTGAGGCTGACCATGGTGATGCCGAGCTGAACTCCGTTGACGACTTCGTCGAGATGCTGGTGGAGGCGTTGCACGATGCGGGCGCCAATGCGTCCGGCCTCGATGAGCTGCTGGATGCGGGTGTCGCGGACGCTGACGAGGGAAAATTCCGCGGCAGCGAAGAACGCGTTGGCCGCTACCAGGAGAAGGATTAGAAACACCCGGAGCAGCACAAAGGCGATCATGGAAGGCTAATTCTAACATTTGAAAGGCGGTTGCCAGGGGCAGTTTGCCGGCGCCAGTCCCGTACTCAGGGTCACAAAAATCGGCAAGGTGGTTCGCTATCCTTTTAGGAGCAGGCTGGTCTAACTCTCAGGCAGCGGACGAGTTAGCAACCCCGCTGATCGGCTCCGAATCTTACACATCGCAATGGCTGGGATCGAATCGCAGAAGATCTCAGGAACAAAACCAGCTCTGGCCGCGTACTCAGGAGTGAGGGCGTTGTGGCTCCCAATCTCCACATAGCAGCACCCCGAGGAGGCTTTGTGAACGGTAACGGAAATCATAAGAAGAAGCGTCGCAGACTGATCATTTGGAGTTGCGTCGGACTGGGCATCGTGCTGCTGATTACGGTGGGAGTGATCGCGGCGACGCGCGGCGGCACCAAGATTGATCCCACGAAACTGGCCAAGGTGGAACGCGGCGACCTGGCCAAAAGCGTGGTGGCGACGGGGAAGGTGACGCCGATCACGAAGGTCGAAGTGAAGTCGAAGGCCAGCGGCATCGTCAAGAAACTGCTGGTCGACTACGGCGACCGCGTGAAAAAGGGGCAGCTGCTGTGCCAGCTCGACAAGGTGGAGATCGAAGCTCAGGT
>JASHPH010000321.1 GCA_030038255.1 Candidatus Sulfotelmatobacter sp.
CGGCGCAACGCATTCAGGAGCCGGAACTGGCAACCATGCGCGAGGCGGTCGCGACCATGGATCGTGCCGGTCAGGACCCGGATACCTACATCGAAGCTGATCTGGATTTTCATCTGGCCCTGGCCGAGGGCGCGGCCAATCCGCTCATTCTTTCCTTGCTGGATTCGATCGTTGGACTTCTCAGGGAGCAGCGGCTGCGAATCTTCCAGGTCTCTGGCGGCCCCGAACGCGGCCAGATTCATCACAAACGAATTCTCGACGCGGTGGAGCGCCACAACGCCGACGACGCTCGCAAGGCCATGCGCGCTCACCTGGAGCAAGTGCGCGAGGACAGCAAGTCGCCGGCAGGGAAACATGGCGGCAAACACACACATTAGAAAAGCGGGAATACCCGGAGGCAGCAGCGGATGGCGAAGTTAGGATTTGTCGGCCTGGGAGTGATGGGGAGCCAGATGGTGAACCGGCTTCTGGGCAAGGGTCACAGCGTAACCGGCTACAACCGGACGCGCGGCAAGGCGCAAGGGCTGGTGGAAAAGGGCATGAAATGGGCCGATTCGCCGCGCGCTGTGGCCAGCGCATCGGACTACACGTTTGCCATGGTCACCAATTCGGCGGCGATTCAGGCCGTCACCGAAGGGCCAGACGGCATCCTGGCCGGCCTCAGCGCCGGCAAGGTTTTCATTGATATGAGCACGGTGAGCCCGGCAGTGAGCCGCGCGCTTGCTGCAAAGGTGCGTGCCATCGGCGCTGACATGGTGGATTCGCCGGTCTCCGGCAGCGTCATTACGCTACAGGAAGGAAAATTGTCGGTGATGGTCGGAGGCCGCAAAGAGACCTTCGAGAAGATCAAGCCTCTGCTGCTCGACATCGGGCCGAAAGTTACGCACGTCGGCGACAACGGCTTGGCCTTGTGCATGAAGATTGCAACCAACCTCAGTCTCGCCGTTCAGATGATGGCGTTTTCCGAAGGAGTGCTGCTGGCAGAAAAAAGCGGAATCAAGCGCGAGGTTGCGGTCGATGTGCTCACCCACAGCGCGATCGCCTCGCCGATGATTCAATATCGCGGTCCCTTCGTTCTGCAGCAGCCGGAAGAAGCCTGGTTCGACGTGAACATGATGCAGAAGGACATGGTACTGGCCATGGAACTGGGCCGGCAGCTCGATGTGCCGCTGCCGACGACCGCCGTCAGCAACGAATTCCTCACCGCAGCTCGCGGCATGGGCTGGACCAAATATGATTTCGCCTGCGTGTTCGACGTTTTGGCGGCGATGTCAGGCGTGACGACGCCCGTAACATCCGGAGGTAAGAAGCAGTGACAACCGCTGTCTCCAGTAACGAAGTGAGCCGCGAAGCCCTAAGCGAGAAAGACAAGTGGCTGCGCGCGTACCGTCAGATGGTGAGGATTCGCCTGTTTGAAGAGCAGGTGAACGAGCTTTACACACGCGCCCTGATGCCGGGCTTGGCGCATCTCTACAGTGGCGAAGAGGCCGTCGCGGTGGGAATTTGCGAGGCGCTCCGCCTCGACGACTATATCACCAGCACGCACCGCGGCCACGGACACTGCCTGGCCAAAGGTGCATCGCCCGACCGCATGTTTGCCGAATTGTTAGGCAAAGAAGCGGGCTACTGCCGCGGCAAGGGCGGCTCGATGCACATCGCCGATCCGGCCACGGGCAACCTAGGCGCGAATGCGATTGTGGGCGGCAGCGTAGGCATCGCTACCGGCGCGGCGTTTGCAGCGAAGCGTCTGGGAAAGGGGCGCGTTGCAATCTGCTTCTTTGGCGAGGGTGCTCTCGGGCAGGGCTCGCTCTATGAAGTCATGAACCTGGCGCAATTATGGAAGCTGCCCGTCATCTACGTCTGCGAGAACAATCTCTACAACGAATACACGCACTACAGCGAGACGACGGCCGGTACGATCCTCGGCCGCGCCGGCGCTTTCGGTTTGGAGGCAGTTGCAGTCGACGGACAGAATGTGCGCTCGGTGAATGAAGTTGCGACCCGGCTGGTCAATCGCGCGCGGGCAGGCGGGGGCCCCGCGTTCCTGCAGGCCGACACCTACCGCTACAGCGGCCATCACGTCGGCGATATCAACCGCGAGTACTACCGCTCCAAGCAGGAAGAGCAGCAGTGGAAGACCGAGCGCGATCCCATCAAGCTGCACGGAAGCTGGCTGGTGGCGCAGGGCTACGCCGATGCCGCGGATCTGGAGCGTATTGCTGCCGAAGCGCGCAAAGAGATGGAAGCGGCCGTGAAGTTTGCCGTTGATGCTCCCTATCCCAACCCCGACCAGGTTGACCAGGACGTATATGCCTGACCGCGAACTCACATTGGCGCAGGCCGTGCGCGAAGCGCTGGCCGAGGAAATGCGCCGTGACTCGCGCGTCTGCATTTTCGGCGAAGACGTAGCCGAGGCGGGAACGCCCTTCAAGGTTCTTTCCGGGCTGGTCGAGGAATTCGGCAAGGAGCGCGTGATCGACACTCCGATCTCCGAGGCTGGCTTTACCGGCATCGGAGTCGGTGCGGCGATGACGGGGCTGCGCCCGGTCGTCGACATCATGTTCGGCGACTTCCTCACGCTGACCATGGACCAGATGGTGAACCAGGCCGCCAAAGTCCACTACATGTCGGGCGGACACTGGAAGGTGCCCATGGTGATGCGCACCACGCTCGGTGCTACCCGGCGATCGGCAGCGCAACACTCGCAGTCGCTGCACGCCTGGTTCAGTCATGTGCCGGGATTGAAGGTCGTTTTGCCTTCGACGCCGTACGACGCGAAGGGACTGCTCAAGACCGCGATCCGCGACGAAAATCCGGTCATCTTCTTTGAAGATAAAATGATGTACAAGCTGAAGGGCCACGTTCCGGCGGAGGACTACACGATTCCGCTTGGCGTGGCCGACGTGAAGCGCGCCGGCGAGGACATCACGTTCGTCGCGACCAGCAGCATGGTGCAAGTCGCGCTGGGCGCGGCAACCTTGCTGGAAAAAGACGGCATCAGCGCGGAGGTAGTCGATCCGCGCACAACCTGGCCGCTCGATGAAAAGACGATCCTTGATTCGGTGAAGAAAACTTCGCGCGCAATCGTGCTCGACGAGGGTTATGGCCGGTACGGGGTTACGTCCGAAATTGCGGCGGTGATCGCGGAAGGCGCGTTCTATGATCTCGACGCGCCCGTGAAACGCATGGGAGCGATGCACGTGCCTATCCCCTTCTCTCCGCCGCTGGAAGACGTGACGGTGCCGACGGAAGAAAGCGTCTGCAGAGCAGCGCGCGAGATGTGCGGCAAGGCATAGCAGGAGGATTTATGGCACTCAAGACTCATGGAACCATGGCGGTAGATTGGGAAAACCGGATCGACTTCGACCGGTTGCGCCGCGAGCGCCTGCAAAAAGCCAAAGACCTGCTCAAGAAGTCGTCGATGGGGTCACTGCTCTGTTTCGATATGAACAACGTGCGTTACATTACAGCGACGCACATCGGAACGTGGGCGCAGGACAAGGCCAATCGCTTTACCCTTCTGCCGCAGAATGACGAGCCCATTCTGTGGGATTTCGGCTCCGCCGCTAAACATCACCAGCTGAATTGCCCGTGGCTCGGTGAGCGCTCGCGGCCGGGAATTTCCATGCTACGCGGCGCCATGACGCCGGAAATGGGGCGCGCCGAAGACGTCGCCAAGAAGATTCGCATTGAGCTTGAGATGCGCGGCTTGCACAAAGAGCCGGTCGGCATCGACATCATCGAACCGCCCGTATTGTTTGCGCTGCAGCGCGAGGGTCTGGACGTGGTTGATGGACAAGCGCTGATGTCCGAGGCGCGCGTCATCAAAACGCAGGACGAAATTTCGCTGCTGAATCATTCTGCGATGATGGTCGACGCCGCCTACGACGAGCTTTATCGCCACATGAAGCCAGGCCTGCGCGAGAACGAGGCCGTCGGCCTGGTGAGCAAGGTGCTGTACGATCTCGGCTCCGAGTACGTCGAAGCCGTGAATGCGATTTCCGGCGAACGTTGCAATCCGCATCCGCACGTTTTTTCCGATCGCGTGCTGCGCCCAGGGGATCCCGTCTACTACGACATTCTGCATTCGTATATGGGATATCGCACTTGTTACTACCGCTGTTTCACGGTGGGTTACGCGTCGCACGCCATGGTCGACGCTTACAAGCGCTGCCGCGAATATCTGGACGCCGCGATTGAGCTCGTCCGTCCCGGACGCACGACGGCCGAAATTGCGGCAGTCTGGCCCAAGGCGGAAGAATTCGGATTCCCCAACGAAGAAGCCTGTTTCGCGCTGCAGTACGGCCACGGTATCGGCCTGGCCATCTGGGAAAAGCCGGTGATCAGTCGCCTGGTTTCGTTCGACCATCCCGTCGAAATCAAGCCCGGCATGGTCTTCGCGCTCGAGACCTTCTGGCCTTCGACCGACGGCTGGAGCGCCGCGCGCATCGAAGAAGAAATCGTCGTTACGCCAACCGGACACGAAGTCATCACGCGATTCCCGGCGGAAGAACTTCTGGTGGCGGGCGCGCATTATTTCACGGTCAACGGGCCTCTGCCGACCACGCGAGAGAGTGAAGCGCCACCCAGCGAGCGCGTCCTCGACATGATCGAGGCCAGCGCCAAGACCGAACGCGTAGGGGTTTCGAGCTGAGCGGCGAGCCCGCCCGACTGACCTTAGAGAACCACTATGGCCTTCAGTGTTGTCATGCCCGCGCTTGAGATGGCGCAGGAGTCCGGCAAGCTCATCGCCTGGCGAAAGAAGGAAGGCGACCGCGTCTCCAAGGGCGAACCGCTGCTCGAGATCGAAACCGACAAAGCCGTCGTCGAAGTGGAATCGCCCGCTGATGGCGTTCTCGCAGGAATCAAGGCGTCCGAAGGCACGGAGATCCCCGTAGGGCAAACGATCGCCTGGATCGTTGCTCCGGGAGAACAACCTCCCGCCGATGGAGCGTCAGCAACGGCAGCGCCGGCGGCCAGAGCCACATCTCATACGGGATCTGCCCAGGCTCATGTTGCTGCCACTCCAGCAGTCACCTCCGCACCAGCCGCGAGCGCGAAAATTTCGCCCAAGGCGCGTAGGTTAGCCAAAGAACTTGGAGTCGACATTGCTGCCATACGGGGTTCCGGACCCGGCGGGGAAATTCTCGCGTCGGATGTGCAGGCGGCCAGCACAGCGCCAGCTGCTTCCTCTGCTGCTGCCGCAAAATCGGCTGGCCGCCTCGAAGTGCCCACATCCCTGGGCCGCATCATGGCCGAGCGCACCACCAACAGCTGGACCACCGTCCCGCACTTTTTTGTCAGCCGTGACATCGATGCTACGGCGCTGAACGAATATCGAAACCGGATCGTCAGTCAGGTGGAAACCTCGCATCACGTGCGTCTCACGCACACGGATCTTCTGGTCGCGTTGGTGGCGCGCGTCCTCGTCAAGCATCCACGATTGAACGGCAGTTGGACCGTCGGCGGTATCCGCCTGCACGATCACGTGAACATGGGAGTAGCCATTGCTGTAAACGACGGTGTCGTGGCGGCTGTCATTCCTAATGCCCATACGGCGAGCCTCGCGGATATTGCCATTCAGCGCCGCGATGTCAGCGAGCGCGCGCGGGCAGGGAAGCTCCGGCCTGCCGACATTGCCGACGCCACATTCACCATCAGTAATCTCGGAATGTACGAGGTGGATCGATTCACCGCCATCATCACACCGCCGCAGGCCGCGATCCTAGCTGTAGGTGCTATCGTTGACCGAATCGTCGCTGTGGATGGGCAGCCCGCCGTCCGGCCCATGATGAACGTGACTATTTCCTGCGATCACCGTGTCGCCGACGGCGCTCGCGCAGCCATGTTTCTTGCTGACCTCGCGGCCGCCTTTCGCGCACCGGCGCAAGTGCTCGGCTAAAAGCCGGCCTTGGCGATTCTCTGCCCAATTTCCTAGTAAAATCACGGAATGACCACGACTCACCATCCTCGGCCGCAGGCTGCTTCGGAGACCCCGTCCGTCCCGCTCACCACGGAAGGCTACAGCGTCCTCCATCAGATGATGCGCTTTCGCCGCGCCGCCTGGCGCGCTCTGCCGGAAGCAGAAAAATCCGCCATCGCGAAGGAAGCATCCGCCGTTCTCTCGGCGATGGAAGTCCACGACGCCAACAGCTCTGCCGGCCAGTCCGCTCTTTATTCGCTTATCGGCCACAAAGGCGACCTGATGCTGATTCATTTCCGAGCGTCATTCGCCGATCTGAATCAGGCCGAACTCACGCTGGCCAATCTTCGGCTCAGCGATTACCTCGAACCCACCACGTCGTATTTGTCGATCATCGAACTCGGACTCTACGAGTCGACGCTCAAAATCTACAAAGAACTTGCTGATCAGGGCATTGAGCCGCACTCCGATCAGTGGAAAGCCGAAATCGCGTGCAAGCTCGGCCGTCATCAGGAAGCTATGCGGCCGCGCCTCTTTCCCGAAATTCCGCCGGCGCGGTACGCCTGCTTCTATCCCATGGATCGCCGGCGCGGCGAGCAGAAAAACTGGTACACACTTCCCATTGAAGAGCGCGCCCGGCAGATGAACGAACACGGTCTGGTCGGCCGTCGCTATGCGGGCGAGGTCAAGCAGATCATCACCGGTTCGATCGGCTTCGATGACTGGGAGTGGGGTGTTGACCTGTTCGCTGACGATCCCCTCGTTTTCAAGAAACTGATCTACGAGATGCGTTTCGACGAGGTCAGCGCCGTCTACGCGCAGTTTGGGCAATTTTATATAGGAGTGCGCGTGCCAGCGGCATCGCTGGAAAAGCTGTTGCGCGGCGAACTGCCGAAGTAGACCGGGCTCATTCACTCATCGGAGCCGGACCATCTCAGCAGTTCTTACTGCGAACAGGCCGCTTCGCCTTCCACTCGTGCGCCTTCATGTCGACTTTCCGTCCGCGAAAACGCACGCCCTCAGCTTCCAGACGCAGACGCTGCTCGATGGCCCAATCGCCACGCAGCTTGATCTCCCCGCCGGCGCCGAGCACGCGCTGCCAGGGTAGGCCGAAGCCGCCGTGCAGGATCTTCGCGACCTGTCGTGCTGCGCCGGGGAAACCTGCAACTCGGGCCACGCCACCGTAAGTCGAAACCTTACCGCGTGGGATCGCACGGATGGTCCGCTCGATCCGCAAGCGCATGGCGGCGGCCCGATCAGAGGTTCTCTTGGCTTTTTTCATCCTGAACAGAACAAACCGGCTAACTTAGCCGAGCCGGTCTGAGAAGTCGAAAAGATACTTGCTCTGTCGAAAAGATACTTGCTCTGCCTGCCGCCTAAGACAATATGGAGAACGACCGCTATGCCGCCTGCCGGAATGCCTCCAGCGCTTCGTACTCCGAGTTGTGTACCTCAAATACCGTCAGCAGCTTGGTGACTTGCAGCAGATCGCCCACGCGCTTGGTCAGGTTCGCCAGTTTGATCGTGGCCCCGGCGTTCTGCGCGGTAGTGTGCAGCGCAACCAGCGTTCCCAGCCCGCTGGAATCGATGTAGTTGACTTCGCCAAGATTGAGCACGATACGCTTGGCGCCCTCCTGCACCGCTTTTTTCATTTCGTCCCGCAGCAGCGACGATTCTTCGCCCAGCACAATTCGCCCGCTGCATTCAACAGCTAGAATCCCATCTACAGTTCGCTTCGTAAGTTTCAATTGCATAAGACGCTCCTTTGCGGTCCGTCCCCCTCATCGCCCCAGCCGCATCCGCACGGTTTTGCTTGCCGATCTTACTTGCGCAATCAGCGTAGCGCGTGCGGAAGGCGGAAGCAAGCCCGGCACAACCTGTGGAGGTGCGGCCCGCGAGGGCCGCGTCAATCCATCGGCCGATGCAAGGGGTTCAGCCCCTGGGCGCCGGTTTGCGTATAATCATCTCTTCCGCATGAGTTACACGGTCCTGGCCCGCAAATACCGGCCGCAGAAATTCTCCGAAGTAATCGGGCAAGAGCACGTCACCCGCACCTTGCAGAATGCCATCGAGCAGGGACGCACGGCTCATGGCTACATTTTCAGCGGACATCGCGGCATCGGCAAAACTACGGTAGCGCGCATTCTTGCCATGTCGCTGAATTGCCGCTCGCAGAGCAAGCCCGTACCCGAACCCTGCGGAGTTTGCGAATCGTGCACCGAAATTCGCACCGGAAACTCCGTCGACGTCATCGAAATTGACGCCGCCACCAACCGCGGCATCGACGAAATCCGCGAACTGCGCGAGGCTGCTCGTTACCGCCCGGCACGCGACCGCTTCAAGATCTACATCCTCGACGAAGCCCACCAGATCACGGACGCGGCTTTCAACGCGCTTCTGAAGACGCTGGAAGAGCCGCCGGATCATATCGTCTTCATGCTCGCGACCACGCAGCCCGAGGATATTCCGCAGACTATTCGCTCGCGTTGCCAGCATTTCAGTTTTCGTGCTGTGAAGTTCGACGACATCGTCGCGCAACTTCGCGATCTTCTCCATCGTGAAAAAATCGCGGCGGACGATGACGCTCTTGCTCTGCTGGCCGAGGCCGGCGACGGTTCGATGCGCGACGCGCTCTCCATCCTCGATCAGGCGATCGCTTCCTCGAGCGGAAAGCTTACCGCGGATTCCGTCCGCAACTTGGTCGGCGCCGCTCCTGCGCACATTCTCGAAGACGTGATGAGAGCTGTCGCCGAATCGAAGAGTGAAGACATTCTTCGCCAAGTCGACCATCTTATTAGCGAAGGGCACAGCCCCACGCACTTCGCCCGCCAGATGGTTCGCTTTTTGCGCAACGCTGCCGTTGCGAAGATCGCCGGCAAAGACTCGCCCTTGCTGCAAATCTCCGGTGAAGAGCGTGAGCGCGTGGGCCGCATCGCTGAGCTTTTCAGCGAGGAAGATCTCACGCGGCATCTGCAGATCATGCTCCGCACTCACGGTGAGCTGGGCTACAAGCAGGAGCAACGCTTTCATCTTGAGCTCGGACTGTTGAAGATGTCGCACGCGCAAAAGCTGCTGCCAATCGAGCAGTTGCTCAGCAACGTCAGTCCGAGCCCAGGCGTCAGCCCGCAAAAGCCGCCCGCAAAGCCGGCGATCGTGAGTAGCGGCTCGTCGGAGACGCGCCGCTCGGAGGCGTCTCCCGGCGGTCGTCCAAATTACATTTCACCCTTTGCGGCCGACTCCGCCCGCAAAGGCACGCCGCGCCAGGAAGCTGCTTTCGACTCGGTGCCGCCTGCAGGTCCGCGCATCGTTGCTGCAGCGAGCGCGCCAGAGCCGGTCATCATGGGATCGGCCGCTCCCGAGCGTGGATCGCTACCTGATGCCGACGCAGCAATCCCCGCAGCGTCACAGGCACAACCGCAGATCGAGCGCTTGCAAAGTGCGGTGTTGCAGGCGCTGAGGGACGGCAATCAACACTTCCTCGTCTCGATGCTGTCGGCCGGCGAATGGAGCGTGCAGGGAAACGAACTGGTGATCAAAGCGGTCGGCTCGTCAACTGTCGTAGACATGTCTCTCAGTGCCGAAGCCAGGCGGCTCGCCATTGCCTCGGCCAGCGGCGTTCTGGGTCGTGCGATCAAATTGAAAATTGTTCCTGGCGCTGCAATAGAGCAGGAAACTAAGCACAACGGCGGATCCTCACGCCCCGGATCTTCTCACTCCACCCTCGGTGGTCGTGGCCGCGCCGAGCAGGATCCGGTTGTCCGCCGCATGCAGGAAAAATTCGGCGCGGAGGTCAGGACAGTCATCGACTATCGCGAGAAGAGATAAGACGAGGTTTCAAGGTGGCAAAGTTTCAAAGTCATAAAAGCGCGGAGCCGAGTCAGCAAACCGTGGCGATGGGCTTTGAAACCTTGAAGCATTGAAACTTTGAAACTTTGATCGTGAGGCTCCATGGGTGGATTTAACTTGCAAGAGCTGATGTCGAAGGCCAAGTCGCAGTACGACGCCCTGCAGAAGAAAATGCAGGAGACGGTGGTGGAAGCTTCGTCCGGCGGCGGCACGGTGACTGCCAAAATGGATGGCCGCAAACAGTTACTGAGTCTGCGCATCGATGCTGAAGCTGTAAAGTCGGGCGACGTTGAAATGCTCCAGGACCTGATCGTGGCTGCGGTCAATGAAGCCGCCCGCAAAGTCGACGCGCAAATGCAATCCACGGTCGGCGGCATGCTCGGCGGACTGGGACTACCAGGACTTTAGATTATCCAGACTTTGATCGTGAGGAGCGATGACGATTCGCTCGAGACATGCGTTGGTGGTTGCGTCGATCTGCTTGCTGCTGGCTGTTCCGCTGACACAAGCTCAAACGTCCGCACCTGATCGCAAAGAGGCTTCCGTGACAAACCACGCCACTGGACCCTTCGACGTAAAAACGTCTCCCCAGGACGACAAATCGGACGACCCCCTCCTCGGACGCTTCGCACTCGACAAGCAATATCACGGCGACCTCGAGGCCACCGGCAAAGGCCAGATGCTTAGCGCCGGCACGGCAGTCAAAGGCTCCGCGGCTTATGTCGCGATCGAAAAGGTCACTGCCACTCTGAAAGGCCGCACTGGCACGTTCGTTCTCCAGCACACCGGCAGCATGAGTAGTGGCAACCTTCATTTGAACGTAACGGTCGTGCCCGACTCAGGGACCGGCCAACTCACCGGCATCAGCGGAACGATGAAGATCGTCATAGCGCCAGATGGCAAGCACTCATACGACTTCGAATACACGCTGCCAAAGAGCGATTGAGTAATTTCCCCATGTCCAAGTTTGCCGAACCCATGTCGCGCCTGATCGACGAGCTGAAAAAGCTTCCGGGCGTTGGTGCAAAAAGTGCACAGCGGCTGGCGTTTCACATTTTGCGATCCAGCGACGAAGATGCCGAAGCGCTTGCTGCGGCCGTCCGCGACGTCAAAGCCAATCTGCGACTCTGTTCCGTCTGCAATAACATCACAGACGTGGACCCGTGCGCCTATTGCACCAGCCCGACGCGCAACCAGCGATTGGTGTGTGTGGTCGAGGAACCGACGAACATTGCCGCCATCGAGAAAACGAAGCACTTCAACGGCGTTTTCCACGTGCTCCACGGCGCGATTTCGCCTCTGCACGGAATCGGCCCGGAACAGCTCCGCATCTCGAATCTCATTTCACGTGTCGAAGCCGGCAACGTCGACGAAGTCATCCTCGCGACCAATCCCACCGTCGAGGGCGAAGCGACCGCCGTTTATCTCTCCCAGCAACTCAAGAGCACGGGCGTACGAGTCACCCGGATTGCGATGGGAATTCCGGTCGGCAGCGACATCGAATACACCGACGAAATCACTATGCTGAAGGCCATGGAGGGCCGCCGAGAACTGTAGGAGCGACATGGCCGGCAATTAGGTGTCAGCAGGGTACTTCCGGCTCGAGGAAGGTGTTTAGCTCCTCCTCGGTTGCCATTAAGCCCTCGGGCAGAGTTCCGCGGTTGTACTCGGCCATGCGGTTTTTCCACTTGAGGAACTCAGTGATGCTTTGCGGTTCGATGCGGACCTCGACCCGCCGCAGGCTGGCGAGCAGAAGATTCATCTCATAACGGAAGCCGGCGGCCGAGCGAAGATTCTTCGCCGAAGCCCGCACCATCTCGATTCGGCCGCGGCGGTATTCCAGCAGTCCCCAGCCTTCGGGCAGTTCCTCGATCGTGAGCAGCGCGGGAAGAGTCAGATAGAAGCGCTCGCTGCCGACCCCCTTTTCCGGCTTCTGGCGAAACGGCTTGTCGCGATCAGCGAGAAAATCGGCGCGCGTGATTTTGCACTCGACCAGCACGGAGTGGCAGGCCTTTTTCCAGCCAATCGCGTCGGGCATTTCGCCGCTCACGCACGCCTGCTCCGACAGTACCACACCGCAACGGTATGCCCGCAGCCATCGGACGGCCTTCTCGACCATTTGCGCGTGAGTCATGGAAGGTGTTCTCGTTGTAGCGCGAGAACCGGGTTCGAGGGGAGTGACTGCCAAGCTTCGCGGTCGCAGAACTCATCGGCTTGACGACAACGGCTTGACGATGACGGGGCGGCGGAGAACCGTCTCCAGCAAATATCGCTCGGCGGCGATGGTCTGTGCCATAGCGCTTTGCGACACGTATCCTGCGGCAGAGATGATGAGAGCTTCATTTTTCGCCAGCGGCACGTGCTTTCGCAGAAATCCGTTGGTGCGCCGCCGGCGAAGATTTGGCTGCACCTGTGCATTTTCGATTTTGACGCTGCGAATATGGCCGTCGTGCTGGGCATCCATGGCATTGGCGAGCCGCAGGATCGCCGAAAGCTGAATGATGACCTTCTGCTCGTCGGGCAGAAGATCGCGCATCGCCTTGTGGCTCCGGACCGGTAACGCACCACAATGAAAGCGCGCTACGACAGCTGCACGCTTCATGATTTCTTCGCTCCATCCCAAAGGCGTGCCGTGTTTCTTGATCAGCTCCAGCGATTCCTTGTGATGCCCCTTGTTGCCTTTCGATTTCCCGACGTCATGCAGAAGAGCGGCCAGATAAAGCGTGGAACGCATGTCGGCACCCACGCCGTTCGATGCTTCCCGAGCATCGGCGCCATTCAAGCCAACGTTACAGACGCCATCGTAGAGCTGCAGCGCCAGCCGGGCCACGCGCTCGGAGTGGGGAAAGTCGGGATCAAGCAAACTGGCCCACAATTTCATGCGGCGGGTGGCGATGTCTTGAATCTGCTTGCCTTGGGGCAATCCCGCACGCCATATGTTCCACAGCGATTGGGGGCCGACCATCTTTTCGTGGTATTCCGCGATGCGCTTTGTGCGCTCCTCCAAGATGCGACTGTGCCAGGCCCTGCGCGACGCTTCGTCAGGAAAGACACGGCAGGCCAGCGCAGTTGCCCAAAGCACGTCGAGGTCATGGACCTCGCCCAGCAGATCCTGCATGCGCTTCAGGTCGTTGCTCCAGGCCTTGTGCTCGGCAGGTAGAAAGTTTTCGACAATGTAGCGAAATCTCTTGATGCCGATGCGCAAGGTGTGGAACGCAATCTGAGAACGGTTGCGCAGGGCGCGGTTGTGCAGTTCGCGCGCCGCCACCCAGCGCTCCAAGGCGAGGTGCTTGAAAACCGCAGTACCCGGGCGGAGGCGTGCTGCGCGGCGCGGCAGGGATTTGCTCCAGTGGCGCCACTGCTTGCGATCGAATTCTCCGAGCGCGGCTCGGGCTTCGTGTTTTTGCTCGGTTTCGCGCGCCGCCAGAATCTTGAGCAATGCGTGCGCGACTGGATCGTGATGATGGTGCTCTTCAGTCTTGTCGGAAGAGGAGTCTGACGCTTCCCCAGAACTATCGGAGGATTGCCGCGACACCGTCCCGTCGACAGGGACCGCACGGCTAGCGGCAGGATGGAGTTTGTCGATCCAGTCCATCATGATCTGCACGTCGCGCAACGCGCCCAGGCGCTGGAAGAGCCGCTTGCCGGCTCTCTTCATAGCTTTCCAGTCAGGGTCGGGATCCATGGCCATGAGGCCGTCAGCCATGGAACGGCAGCGGCGCAGCGAAACTCGCAGATCATGGACTGGATCGATGCCGAAGCCGGCGGAAGCCCGATCGCACTCGTCAAGGACGCGCAGCATCCAGTAGCGCAGGCCGGTCGTCTTGTTCGCCGATTGAGCCATTCACTTGTATCTTAGTAGAAGTTCGGGCTTTTGCACGAGGAGGTGCATGCAACGAAATAAGCGTATCTGAAAGACGGGTTTCTGGCAGCCTCCGCGTGCGGATTACTGGGTGGGCGTTTATTTGAATCTGCATTAGCTTCCCTGACGCCTACTGCCCTCTAAATCCGCTGCAGTGCATGGCCTTACGGCCTGCAACCTTACGTGCAATTACCTCCGTAACGTTTTAGGGCTTACCTTTTCGCTTTACCCTTGAGCTTCGAACTCGCGTTTCTGAGGAGTCGCCTATCTCTGCCACGAAGCCATCGCAAGGCGCACGGTCGGCGTCGGCGCGTGCGTTTGTTCACAGCCTGAACATCCTGATTAAGTACGCGCGGATGTATGGTTACGACCACAAGCGTACGGAAGCGCAGTTTGAAGTGACCTGGAACGAACTGCAGCAGGCGTTGCCGACGGGCGCCGAAGGCGGATTTCTGCTGGGCGTTTCCGACAACAAGCTGCTGCTGGACGGGATTCCGCTGGATCCGGGACAGGCGGAGAAAAGCTTCGCGCAGCTGTTGACCACTGCAGGCCTCGCCAGCCTGCACTTTTCCAAAGAAGTAACGGAAGAAGATTTCACTCGCCTGGTGCGGGCCTTCACCGTTGCAGGCTCGAAAGCCACCGACGTGGCCAAGCAAATCAAAGAGGCGCTGGGCTCGGGCAAGCAGAACAGCACGATCAAGATCAACGAAGTGAAGTTTGTGGCGGCCGATCCGCTGACGGGCGACGTGAGCATTGCGGCGCAGATTGCGGCGCAGACGCTGGGGCCGGAGTTCAAGCAATGGCTGAATGATCCGCAGAAACTGCTGCAGTTGATTGCGGCCGCGGAAGGCGCGAGCTCGGGCGGCGGCGGTGGACAAGCTAGCGATGGAACTCCGATGGTGCCGTTGGGCAGCGTGCCGAACATGCCGCGCGGAAGCGGTGGCGGCGGAGGTGGCACCGGAAGCGGCGGCGGTGGGGGTGGCGTCGGAAGCGGCGGCACCGGAACCGGCACAGGCGGAGGCGCGGGAACTGGCACAGCACCGGCATGGACCGGCGGGATGGTTCCGCTGCAGGAGCAGGAGGTCATTCAGGCTATCCGGCTGCTCACAAGATTCGGTCAGGTGCAGCAGGACCCGGGCATCAAAGAAGAAGACCTGCAGAAGGAACTGAGCGAGACCGATCCGAACACGCGGCTGAACTTGCAGCAGTTGCTGGGAAGCCTGGCAGCGAAAGCGGCCTCGGCGGAGGAAGAAGACACGCCACTGCTAATGAAAGCGGCCGAGCACATGGCCATTCGCTTCGCGCTTGAGCGCTACCAGAAGGGCGAAATCAAGGTGAACGCGGTGCATCAGATGATGGAGCACATGAGCCGGCAAATGGACTCGTTGCGCTCGATCCTTAAGATGCAGGAAGAAAAGATGTCGAAGGCCGGGATTCTGGTGGAGTCGCATGCCGACATCCTGGACCGAATGTTTTGGGCGGAAGTGCCCGAGGCGGGCAAAAAGAGCGTGCTGCTCTCGCACGAAGCGCCCTGTGTTCCGCCGCGCAACCTGCGCCAGTTCGTCGAAGTTCTGCTGGACCGGGAAGACACCCAGACCGCAACAGAAATTCTGAATAACTATTCGAACTGCCTGAGCGCCAAGGACGTTGAGCCGCGGCGCAAGACTGCGATCGGCTTGAGCCAGATTGCGGACCTCTATGCGCGTCTGGGCGGACAGCCGATGGCGCAAGCCGTAAACAAGTTGAGCGAACGGCTGATTGCGGACAAGGATCCGGAGTTGCAGAGCCTGCTGAGTGCGGCGTTCGTGCGACTGAGCCAGGAAGCGAGCGCAGCCAAGAACTACGCGGCGGTGAACGAAGTTTGCGCGGGCATGGAGATGGTGACGGTGGAGCGGCCGGTGCTGATGAGCGACCTGCGACCGCGCGTCGGCGTCGAGAACCGTCTGCCCGAATTTATTGAGGAAGCGCTGCAACTGGACCCCGTCCCACAAGATCTTCTGTCGGTGTTGCGCCGGACCAGCCAGGCGGGCGCGGAGCATCTCGCTGACCGGTTCTTCCGCTGTATGCGGCGCGACGAATGCGACCGCATGATCGAACTGGCGAAGCAACTGGGATCTCCAGTGTTGACGCAACTGCGCGAAGTCCTGCGAACGGGCCAGCCCCGACAGGCCTCCGGCGCAGTGGGATTGATCAGCCGGCTGGACGTGGGAACATTGCTCGAACTGCTGCCGGTCCGGTTGCCGGAGTGGAATCGCTTCTATCACGACGTCGTGGTGCGGCAGATTGCCTACGGCAATGCGGCGGACCGCGGGCGCACTCTGCTGGAGTTGACCGAGGTTCTGGACCCGCTCGTGCTCGCAGAGACCGTGGACGAGATCGGCATGAGCGGCGATATGACCGCAGTTCCTCCGCTGATCGCCATGGCGCGGCCGGGAGAGGCGGCGAACCGGGCGCCGTTTGTGCAGTTGAAGGCGATCGAGTCGCTCGGACGGTTGAAAGATCCGGAGGCGGTGGCGACGCTGAGGGAAATCCTCGAGGCGAAGAAAACGTTTGGCTACGTCCATCACAGGGAGCTGCGCATTGCGGCGGCGCAGGCCTTGTCCAAGACCGATCCGCGGTACAGTTCGCAGGTGATGTCCGACAGCGGCTTCGAGCCTGCGGAACTGGCCATCGCGCCGCTGGATATGGCTCCAGCGTGCCCGTGGGTGCGACAGCGGCGCTACGAGCGGCTGGTGCTGGCCAAGACCGTGCCTGCTACGGTCGGCAGTTCGTGGGGCAAGTCAAAGATTATGATCCGGGAGTTGAGCCTGGGCGGCGGCATGGGCACCAAAGAAGACAACCTGCGCATCGGCAGCGAAGCGGGTCTCGAAATTTCGCTCGGCATGCGGACGAAGGTTCGTGCGCATGTGCTCTTGCGCCGGGCCCGCGTGAATGAAGTGGGATTCGAGATTGTGAGCACGGACCTCGAAAGCCGCTACCGTCTGCGCCGGCTGCTGGTGGAAGCATTGAACAACGCTCCGCAGAACAAGCAGGAGTGGAGCGGAGAGCGCAAGGTGTAAGTACAAGTTTCAAGGTGGCAAGGTTGCAAGGAAAAAGCCTCCGTCAATGCGGAGGCTTTTTAAAGCTCCGAAACCTTAAGACTTTGTCACCTTGCCACTTTGAAACCTTGCGCTTACTTCACCTTGACGAAGATGATGACCAGGGTGTACAGGGCCAGCGATTCGATCAGCGCCAGGCCGAGAATCAGCGCCAGCTGAATGCCGGGACGGGCGGCGGGATTCCGCGCCAGTCCTTCGGCAGCGGCTGCCGTGGCCTTGCCTTGCGCCAGCGCGCAAATGCCGGAAGCGAAGGCCATGGAAAATCCGGCGGCGATTGCGACCCAGTTGACCTCGCTCGATGCTCCGCCCTGCGCGAACGCCGGGACAGCGAACGAGAGTGCGGAGAGAATCAGAAACAGCTTGCTCAGTTTGTTCATTTGTTCCTCCTTATGAATTGCCGCCAGTGGGTGGTTGACGTCATCCCGTGCAGACGCCCTCACGCTGAAGGCCACCACGGGGGCTGAAGCCCCCGAATCTTTTTTCTCACATCATGGCGCGGCTGAAGCCGTGCCCTTTCAAAGGCGCAGGGTTGAAGCCCGATCCCTTTCGCACAGCGTAGCGCGGCGAAACCGCACCCTTGCGAATCCCTCTTAGTGCTCCTCGGCCACGGCGCCTGACAAGTACACGGTGGTCAATAGCACAAAAATATACGTCTGCAGCAGCGAAACGAACATATGCAGGCCGAGAAAAAGAATCGGCACGCCGATGGGCACAAGCGAAATGAAAACCAGCGTGACCATGTCGCCGGCGAACATGTTGGCGTAAAGACGGACGGTCAGCGAGAGCATACGCGCCGTATGGCTGATCAATTCGATCGGAAGCATCAGTACGGCCAGCGGGATCCGAATGAGGAGCGACATGGTTGGATCTGATGGCCCCAAGAAGTGCTTCAGATAAGCCGGTCCCGCATGCTTGAACCCTTGCGTCTGGTAGTAGACAAATGCGCAAAGGGCGCATCCCAGCGGGACTATAGGTACGGCCGTCGGCGACTCGAAGCCCGGGATTAGTCCAATCAGATTGCAAGAGAGAATAAAGAACAACAGCGCGGCCAGGAAGGGCGTATAACCCTCGCTGTGGTGGCCGATGATCTCGTGGCTCTGGCTCTTGATGAATCCCTCGACGCTTTCGAACATGTGCTGCAAACCGCCGGGATTGTCGACCGAGAGGCGAGAGCGCACCAGGATAAACAGGATCAGCAGGAATGAAACGACCAGCAACTCCATGGCCAGCGTATTGGGAATCGGCGTGGCGGGATGCTTGGGGTGAATCCCGAGGCTGCTCAGTAGCGACGTAACCGCGCTGCCGAAGAGGCGGTTGAGAATTTCGGTAAACCAGAGTTGTTCCGGCATCTTCTTGAGCTAGAACCTCAGGGGCTAAAGCCCGCATCAGTCGTGGGGTTTAGCGGCACGGTTAAAATTGTGCCCTTCCCAAGCTGTGCTAAAGCCCACGGGCCAAGGCTGCGTAGAGTTCGTAGGCTGCTTCGCAGGCGATGGCCGCGACGGGCAGAAACAAGCCCGCCAGAAGGCCATTCAGGCTCGCGGGAGAAACAGTCAATATAGCATAGGCGCCGATGGCCATCAAAACATAGCGCAGCAGGAAACGGGACACGATTCCTTGGCTCGATCGCGTGGGTGCCGCTCCCGTCGCGCGATCGACGAAACCGCTGATGACGCGCTTCAGCCAGTAAAAGTTCACATAGGCAATGGCGCAGCCGAA
>JASHPH010000322.1 GCA_030038255.1 Candidatus Sulfotelmatobacter sp.
AAGCCGCCGGCGGAGATTGGCGACGAGTCGGGACCATCGTCGATTACGTCGAAGGCCGAGATCATGAAGTATTTGAAGGATTCGTTCGAGTATGTGCACAAGGCAATCGCCACCATCAACGAGCAGAACTTCGTAGAAACGGTGAAGAGTCCTTTTGGAGAAGGAAAGGTGTCACGACTGGGGTTAGCGGCGAGCGTGGCTTCGCACGGGTATGACCACTATGGGCAGATGGTCGTGTATCTGCGGATGAATGGAATCGTGCCACCCGCCAGTCGCTATTAGATTGCGGTTGTCTCGCTGCGGAGTTCCTGCCGCGGCATTACTTCTTCAAACTCGAACGCGCCCCTCGCAGAGTGATGGCGGTAGGTAGCAACTCTGCGCTGAGTCCGCTTTGCGACAAGTGAGTCGCGACCAAGTTCCGCGTCGCTCTCAGCGAAACCCGCGGATCAACAAAAACCAACACCGACGGCCCAGCACCGCTGAGCACCGCGCCAAGAACTCCACGCCTGCCTTTCAATTCCTGCAGGCATGGGAGCAGCGGACAGAGCGCTGCGCGGTAGGGCTGGTGGATGCGGTCTTCCAAAGCCGCAGAGAGAAGATCGGGTCGTCCTTGCGTGAACGCTGCCAGCAGCAGCATGGAGTTTTGCACGTTTACGACGGCGTCGGCACGCGAGTAATGCGCGGGGAGAACGCGGCGAGCTTCTTCGGTCGCAAGGGCCGCATCGGGGATGGCGAGGAGTAATGGCCACTTCCCCTTCGGACGAATGCACACGACTTGGACCTGCGAAGTGTGCTCTTCGTTCATGCGCGCGATGGTGAGACTACCCATCCAGCAGGCGGACGCGTTGTCGGGATGGTGTTCACGACGGGAAGCTTCGCCGATAATCTCGGCGTCGGTCCAACGGAGGCGACCGAAGTGGACCGCAACCGCGATTCCCGCCAGACGTGCTGCGGCGGAAGAGCCGCAACCTTTGCCGATCGGAATGTTGTTGGCGATGCGGAGCGAAAGCCGCTGCGGAGCCTTCCCTGCCGTTTCGAGGACTTCACGGTATGTGTTCAGGATGAGGTGGTTCTCGAGTTGGCCGCAGATTTCAGCGTCGCGTCCGGTCGCCGTGATGCCGAATTCGTCAGCTACGCGCGCCTCAATCTTGATGTAGAAATCCATGGCGAGCGCCGCGACATCGAAGGCAGGACCGAGATTCGCCGAAGTAGCCGGCAAAGACAGGCGCAGCACCGTTCTGGGTTTTGATGGCATGTTCAGGATTTTTCTGCCTGCTCGAGTGTGCGAATCACGGCGTCCAGCGTAGCGTCTAGCACGATGGGCGGGCGGCGCAGATTGTTCATCGCGGCGGTGGATGAGCCGGCACTTGCTGGAAGCAGATCGCCGCGATGGAATTCGATCGTATAATCTGGATCCTTCAGCAAATTTCCCGTGAGCACCAGCACGACGGTTTCTTCTGGCTGGACAAAGTTCTGCTTGACCAGCTTCTTCAAACCCGCCAGCGTGACCGCCGAAGCGGGCTCGCATCCAAGGCCTTCGGCTCCGATCTCCGCCTTCGCCTGCGCGATTTCAAATTCGCTGACTTGTTCGCAGGTTCCCCCCGTGGCATTGACGACGGCAACGGCCTTCTTCCACGAAGCTGGATTGCCGATGCGAATCGCAGTGGCGCGCGTTTCTGGCTGCACGCTGATTAAACGCTTGCCGTCCGCCTCGCGAAGCGTCCGCACAAGAGCATTCGCCCCCTCCGCCTGAATGACCGACAGCTTGGGCATGCGCGAAATCAGTTTCAGATCGCGCATTTCCCGCAGTGCTTTGCCGATAGCGGAGCTGTTCCCCAGATTTCCTCCCGGGACAATGATGTGGTCGGGCGGCTGCCAGTCAAGTTGTTCGAGCAGTTCGAGCGCCAGCGTCTTCTGACCTTCGAGTCGAAACGGGTTGATTGAATTCAGCTGATAGACTGGCGCGCGCAAGACAAGTTCCTGCAGGAGGCGGAGACAACCGTCGAAGTCGGTGCGCAACTGGCAGGTAACGGCTCCGTAGTCGAGAGCCTGGGACAATTTGCTCCAGGAGATTTTTCCTTCAGGAACGAGAACGAGGCTGCGCATGCCTCCACGAGCGGCGTAGGCGGCCATGGATGCGGAAGTGTTGCCGGTCGAGGCGCAAGCAACCCAGCGGAATCCGGCGCTGCGGGCGAAGGTGGCGGCGACGGTCATCCCACAATCTTTGAACGACCCGGTGGGATTCGTCCCTTGATGTTTGGCAAAGAGTCGGGGCACGCCCGTGATGCGCGCGCACCGTGGGAGATCGTAGAGAGGCGTGTTACCTTCGCGCAGAGTGATGATGGGCTGGTCGTCTCTGAGTGCCGGCAGCAGTTCGCGGAAGCGCCAGACGCCGCTCAGATCGATTGGGTCATTGGAAACGTGCCGGCTCCGCCAGAAAGATTTCAGATTCTCGGGATCTGGCCTGGCCTCGTTCCACTGCGGGTAGGTGATTTCGAGCAGGTCGCCGCAGCGAGCACAACGGAAGTCCTGACTGGCGCGGTCGCTGAGATCGCCGCAGGCGATGCAGCGGAATTGGAAATTCGATTGCACACGCAACACAGAATTAGAAGAAGGAGGCATGCAGAATTATTTCTGGCCGCGCAGATATTGGTCGGTCTTGTTGATCCAATCGGCACGCGGCGGAGCGAACACATCAAGGTCCACTGTATCTTCAAGCGCTTCGGCCTTGTGCGGCATGTTGGACGGAATGCAGAGAGTTTCGCCGGCGTTCACGGTGATTTCGCGTCCGTCGATCCAGAATTTGAGCGCGCCTTCGAGAATGTAGGTCAGTTGTTCGTTGTGATGGCTGTGCTCGGGAACGATGCAGCCTTTCTTGAGCAGCACACGCGCCAGCATGATTTCCTGACCGACGACGAACTGGCGCTGCAGCAACGGATTGAGATCCTCAAGCGGAACCGAACTCCAAGGAATGTGTTGCAGCGCGGCGGTGCCGGCGCTGTGCTTGGTGACGGCGCGTTTGGCGCGGGAATGGGAACTGGGGACGCGTGGCTTCGATTTCGTCTTCATTTTCTGCTTTCTCATTGTGCCCTTCTCGAGTTGCACAGAGTACGGGAGCAGATAGCTCCGGAGTCACATCCATCACAACCCTTTATACATGCCCCCGTCAACCAGCACGGTCTGGCCGGTGACATAGGAGGCACGTTCCGATGCGAGCCAGACGATCGTGTCGGCGATCTCGCGCGGCTCGCCCAGCCGTTTCAAAGGAGCATCGGCGGCCCAGCCGGCAAAGATCTCCTGCTCAGTTTTTCCTGACGCCGTTGAGCGGGATTTGGCCAATTCTTTGAGCCGCTCGGTCGCGGTGAAGCCGGGACCGACGTTGTTGACGAGAATTCCATCTTTGCCGAACTCGTTGGCGAGACTTTTGACCAGGCCGACGACAGCTGTGCGCACTGCATTCGACAGCACCAGATCGGCGACTGGCTGTCTCGTGGTGATGGAAGTGAGGGTGATGATGCGCCCCCAGCGTTTGCCCTGCATGTGCGGGATGACATTTCGTGCGAAGTAGACCGCGCTGAGAAGGTTTGCTTCGATAGCACGCCGCCAGTCGTCGGACGTGGTGGCCAGAAATCCCTTGGCGGGCGGACCACCGGCGTTGGTGACGCAAATGTCCACGCCACCGAATCTTTCGGCGACTGCAGCCACGAGACGTTCAACGGCGGCTGCGTCCGTAACGTCGCAGGCTTCGGCGAAGACTTCGGCGGTATGTCGCTTTCTGATTTTTTCTGCGGCGGCGGTGAGGGCTTGCTGACTACGAGCGCACATCGCCACGCGGCAGCCTTCGCTGGCGAAAGCTTCGGCCGTGGCGAGACCAATTCCCTGACTGGACGCGGCAACCAGGGCGACCCGATTTTTCAGCCCCAAATCCATGAGCGAGCGATTATAAACGGTCGCTGATTGTGAGAGCTGGTTGCGAGAGCGCAAGCGCCGCAGGTAAGCTGTTGACCAGCGAGGCAGCCATGAAACGAAAGACGCGTCGTCCTGAAACCGCCGCGGTGCACGGTGCGGCGGACCTGGAAAAGAAAAACGGGCCGGTAAGTACGCCGATCTACCAAACTTCGACGTTTGAAGTTACTGACAACGACGAACAAATCCGCGTAACCGAGACCGACCGCTACTACACGCGCTGGGGGAATCCGACGAATACGGTCGCCGAGCAGACCGTCGCCGAACTGGAAGGCATGGAAGCGGCGCGGACCTTCGCTTCGGGCATGGGCGCGATCACGACCACAATCATGGCGCTGCTAAGGGCGGGGGATCACATCGTCGCGCAGCGCGACGTCTACGGCGGAGTGGCGAAGTTCTTGTCACAGTGGCTGCCACGGCTCGGAATCGAGACCACGTTCGTCGATACGACCGACTATGAGCAGCATGAGCGGGCGATTCGTCCGAATACGAAGCTGCTGTACGTGGAATCGCCCACCAATCCGGTGTTGCGTGTGGTGGATTTCAGAAAAATTGCGGCGCTGGCGAAGAAGCACGGCCTGATCAGCATGCTGGACGGCACCTTCGGGACGCCGATCAATCAGCATCCGGCGGAGTATGGCATTGATCTGGTGATGCATTCAGGCACGAAATACTTGAGCGGGCATGCGGACCTGACCTGTGGGGTGGTTTCAGGAAGCCGGGAGTTGATCGCGCAAATCAACGATGCACGGACCACGCTGGGCAACTGCATGGACCCCCATGCGGCGTGGATGCTGATCCGCGG
>JASHPH010000323.1 GCA_030038255.1 Candidatus Sulfotelmatobacter sp.
CAGCTGAATGTGTCCTTCCGAACTGGCCAGGGTCAGCCGCTCCGCGTCGTCGGGAGAAACCAGCAGCGTGATGACCGCGGTATTCTGGGCCTCGCCGGTGGCGGTACGTTCCAGGCGCTTGTCGGAAGCGATCACTTCAACGTTCTGCAGAACTGTGGTGGTTTGCTGGTCGCTGCCGCCGTTGGGGGTTCCCGTGAGCAGCACGTCCACGCGGGTGCCGGGCGTGACAAAGCCGGCCACCGAGACCACTTCATTCACGCGCACGGACACTGCGCGCATTCCCGGAGGAATCAGCGATGGCAGACCGGCTCCGGCATTTTCCCCGGCCAGCTTGTTGCTCAGAATAAATTCGCCCTTGCTGATGGGGATGATGACGCCGTGCCCCAGCACATCGGCCTTGCGGCGGGGTGCGCCCGGCGGCAGATCGCTGGCGGCTACGCGAATCACCTTGATGTCGCGCGGTTCAACCCGGGCGCCCACCTGCAGATCATCGGCAGCCACAATGACCTCAACGCCGGGCTCATTCAAGGCTCCGGACCTGATCTGCAGATTCTTGTAGACCAACATGCTGACCACGAAGCCAACAGCCAGCGCCAAAGCTCCAATCAGCAACAAGCGTGTGCGGTTCATGCTACTCCCTCAAAAGCTGCTCCCTCGAAAGCCACTCCCTTAGCAGCACTGTCTCAAAGAGCAGTGCTGCCTACGCCGACCCAATCCTCGGCGCGCAACTGCGCTATTGAATGGAGCTGGCGACGCTGGAGAAGACGGTATTGGCGTTCGATCCGATCAGCCGCACCGTTCCAACCACGATCACCAGGATCACGGCCAGCATGACCGCATATTCGGCGATGTCCTGTCCGTCCTGATCCGACCATAGTCTTTGCAAGAAACTCATAGGACTAAACCCCTTTTTTGTCTTTTGTGCTTTAGCTTCCGCCAGCTTCCGCCCAACCGGAGTGCAGAATATTACACCTTGTCCAGCCAGCGGGGCCGCAAGAACTCTCGACTTTGTTAATCATACCCTGCAATATCAACAAAAGTCGTAATTTATTGCATACCGGACCCAAAAATTGATTACCACCGTGTCAAATGGCATTCGTCCCGCTGCTCTGAGGCGTCACTGGTCTGGGTTGGCCATATTTACCCCCCGGACTATCGGTTCTCTTCCGGCTTCGTACACCGGACCTCCCGAACTCCACACCAGCGAGCCCAAGAGCAGGAAGACAGCGACGGGAAGCAAGGGGCTCGTATACAGAGGGATTTCCCAGAAGCGATGCAAAACGGCCGCTGGGTAGCGGAGGCCCGCCAGAGTGAGCGCAAGAGCTGCGATCCATTGCCAGGCCAGCAAAATCCATACGGCAGGTTCGCAGAAAATCCGTACCCAGGACCTGTGAGCCTTCGAAGAAGCTGTGCAGCGCAGCAGCCAGAGGAACGCCGGCACCAGAAGCAGCTGGGCGTGAGGAGCCAGCGTGGGAATGACGACAACATTTGCCGCCAACACCAGGCTTGTGGCAAAGCAGAACCTTGCCGAGGTCGCCGGCTCAGATCGGCAAGGCCAACAAGCCACTGCGCAGGCGGCCAGCACCACGGCCGCGGCAACCGCGCCCCAGCTTGGAGTGAACCAGAGGTCGAGGATCGAGTGGCCGTAGGTGTAGTGGCGATAGGCGCGGATCACGTTCAGAAAATCGGAGATCCACCCCGGCAGCAGCGCTTCACCGAGGGCTACAAGCACAGTCAGTGTGGCCAGAAAACTCCACGCCATGGAGCGCCGACGGCGCCAGTCGGCGGCTGTCCACAACAGGAGCCAGGGAATCAGCGTGATCGTGAACTGCGGCTTGAAGGTCGCAAAGGCGAGGACGACGCCGGCAAGAGTCAGCCGGCCGGCGGACAAGAGGAATAGCGCGAACGAGATGAGTGCCGCGGCTATCAGGCTCAGGTTCTGCAGTTTGAGGGCTTCGAGGCAGGGGAAACTACCCAGAACGAAGAATGCCAGCGTGAGCCACCGGGCTAGTGTCAATTTCGTCTGCATCGACCGCAGCCAGCACTCCAGGCTCAGCAGCGTAGCCAGCAAAGAAGCGCCGAGCACCACCAGCTTAGCCGCTGGAAATGAAAGATAAACCGTAGGCCAGAGTAAGAACGCTGCGTGCAGCGGGTAGGCGAATCCGCCTCCAATCGCCAGCGGATCGTTGGGCGTCGCGGGCAGAGGCTGGCCGTAGATCACATTCTGAATCTCGTGGGAGACGGCTGGCGAATAGGGATTGCGGCCGTGCAGCAGGAGCTCGTGTGCTCCCCACCACCGCGCGTAAAGATCAGAGAAACCCGGCGGCTGATTAAGACTCCAAATCGTGGTGACGTACCACGCCATGCTCGCGGCACAACAGACGCTGACGAGCAGCCACAAGGACAGTTTTGACGCGGGCAGCGAGCCTTTCATTCCGCAGCCTCTGCCTGCGCCGAGTCGGGATTTGTGGATTTGCCGCGCAGCGGACCCGCGGTGATGGCAATCGCAACCGCAGCCACCACGACACCAGCCAGAATGTCGATCACATAATGCATTTCCAGCACCAGCACGGCGACCACGAGAACTACATCATAGGCTGCCAGGAGCATGACGATCCGCTTCCAGCGCCGCAGAAACCAGAGCACGATGAGCGGCTGCACGATGTGCATGCAGGGCATTTCAATGAAGTAGTCAGTCGAAATCCGGTGGATAGGCGCGTGCTGCCGGAGCGCCAGAGCGCGCGCAACCAGTGTTGTCTCAACTGTATAACAGCGCAGGCTGGAGGGCAGACCGGAAGGGTTCAGATAGTAAGGTCCCAGTGCCGGCCAGATGTAGAACGTGGCCAGCGCGACGTAGTAGGCGAGCAGAATCGTGCCGATGAATTGTAATGCCCGAGCTCTGCCGTTGCACACAGCCAACAGAATGATGGTCGCGCCAATCTGCGGGAACATCCCAAAATAGATAAACTCCATCACCTCGAAGAAAGACAGCGGGAGCGTGCGGATCGCCCAGTGCGTAAAATCCCAAACGGAGTGACCGTGCATCAGCCAGTGATCAATGGTGTCGAGCACAGAATCGGCGGCAAGGTTGAAGCGGGCTGAGACGATGGCGCAGTTGTAAGCCAGAACCATCAGAAATCCGAAGAAGAAATAAGCCGCCGCCGGGAAAGCCGCGCCGAGAGCCTGCCGCAATCCCCGCGCCTTGCCGTGCTCGCGCAGCTCGAGTACCGCGAACGTGGCCACAGTCAGGACCAGCGCCTTCAGCCACGTCGTAGTCCAGACCAGCAGGGCGAAGTAGCCAAGCACAGACGCAATGCGAAATGGGCTTTGCCGGTAACGTGCGACGAAAGGTTCCCACACCTGCTCACGAGGCAGTCCGATCACGCACAGGATTGCGGCCAGGAAGACGGACTGCACGGCCAAAACAAGCCAGTACGCGACGGCCAGCGTAACCCAGTCGAATTTTGCCGGAAGGTGCTGACTGTGCAGAACCGGAACGAGAGCGGCGCACAATACCAAGCTGACCCAGTAATGCCAGTAGCGCGGTTTCATCAAATTGCGGGCTCCAGTCTCACGGCGAACAAGGCTCTGGAGTCTATCCAATCAAACCTGCGGCGAACAACTGCTGGCGGGTGTAGCCGCCACGTTGCTACGCCGATCTCGGAGCAGAACGACCAAAAGCATCGGCAAATAAAGAAAGATCACGGTCCAGCGCCCCACCTCGGTGGAACTGTGCGGAATGTGATACCAGCGCCAGATGCCGGCACCCCAGCTGAAGAAAACCGTCCACACGATTTCCCGCTGTGATCGTGGAATCAACCACAGAGTGAAGCTGTCGAAGAACCAACGCTGCGGCATGACGGCTGACAGAAGCAGAAACCGCGCATCGCGGTCCCGGTAGCGGAGGAGCGCCAGGAGCAACAGCGGTCCCGGCAGCACGAGCAGGGGGAAGAAATGCTCGTATCCTCCCATCTGGCGCAGCCACAGCCGCGGCCAACCCGGCATCAGGATAACGCTCAGCAACCCAACCAGAATGCACGCCGCCCACCCGCGACGGCTTGGCCGCGTTAGAAACACCGGCAGCCCTACCTGCGGTTTCGCAAGGGTCACCGGTAATAGCAGCGGGAAAAATGCCGCTGCCGCGATGATCGGCGACCACTGCACGGTGAGCAGAGCCGCCCAGTAGGGATAGGCGAGGAAAATCAGCAGCCGGTGGTAGCCGTGCCGAGTGACGCCGAAGGCAAGGAGGGCGGAGCTGATTCCCCAAAACAGCGCGGCGGCCAACTCAGGTTGCAAACGCACGAAAGGAAGCGCGAACAAGCCTGCCGTCAGCGGATATTGCTCGAGCGGCGTATCGTAGGGATTCTCTCGAGCGAGCAGCCGGTGCGCCAGACGCAACGCCCAGCGGAAGTCGGCGGCATCCTGATGAAAGTGCACCATCAGGAACCAGCAGAACCATCCGCTGACCAGGCCGATTGCGGCCGATATTGCGATTCGCCATCGCATGTGATGTGTTGTGACCCACAGTTGTAACATGAGGCGGTCTGGTCTGAATCGTTACTCTGAGCAGCAAGGGAAGAAGACACATTGCGAAGGAAGCTGCCTTTGATCGCCGGTCTGGTCGCAGCCATGTTAGCCTCCGCCAGCACGTGGTTCTACATCAATCAGATTCTCAGGGCGCAACAACTCGCTGATGCCGCCGTGCATAATCGTCCGCGCGGAAATTTGTCCGATCTCTACCCACGCTGGCTTGGGGCGCGCGAATTGCTTCTGCACCACCGCAATCCGTACAGCGCTGACATCACGCGCGAAATCCAGCGGGGATATTACGGCCGCCCGCTCGATCCCTCGCGCCCTGATGACCCGAAGGATCAGCAAGGCTTCGCATACCCAGCCTACGTCGTATTTCTGCTGGCGCCGACAGTCGGCCTGCCATTCGAGACCGTGATGAACGGGTTTCGCTGGCTGCTGATTGCCTTAGCCGCGGCAAGCGCGTGGCTGTGGCTACGCGTTGTGCACTGGAAAATTTCGTGCGTCGCTATGTTCACCCTAGCTGTACTGATGGTGGGCTGGCTGCCCATGGTACAGGGAATTAAGCTGCAGCAGCTGAGTTTGCTCGTGGCAGGGCTCGTGGCCGTCTGCGGCGCGTGGCTGGCCGCAGGACAATTCTTCCTCGCCGGCGTCTTCCTCGCATTTGCGACCATCAAGCCGCAACTCGCATGGCCCCTTGTGCTCTGGCTGCTGGCTTGGGCGGCCAGCGACTGGCGTTCCCGCCGTTGGCTTGTCATCGGATTCGGCCTCGTGATGGCGCTGCTGCTGGGCGGGGCAGAGGTCCTGCTTCCTGCCTGGCCGCGCATGTTTCTCGCGGGCCTCAGCCAGTATCACGCCTACACGCAGAATCAATCCGTCCTGGTCTGGCTCTTCGGTTCGGTCCTCGGGCGTGTTCTAGAAGTTCTCAGTGTGACTGCCTGCGCTGCCTGCGTCTGGCGTGTGCGCGCGGAATCGGCCTCCACCGCGGCCTTCGGCCGTGCCTTTGCTCTCGTGCTGGCGCTGACCGTTCTCATTGTCCCCATGTTCGCTCCGTACAATCAGGTTTTACTGGTGCCTGCGATTCTGGTGCTTGTCCGCGACGCGATATCCGGCGAACCCGTGCTGCCGATCGTACGCCTGGCGCGCATGATCGGAGGAATTCTAGTGATCTGGCCGTGGATCGCCACTCTCGGCGTCACGCTCTCTTATCCCTGGATTACTCCCGCCGTGCGCGAGCGCGTCTGGCCCATGCCCTTTTATTCCAACTTCCTGGTTCCGGTCTTCATCTTCGGCCTTGCCCTCTTGGGATTTTGGCTCGCCCCGCCGCCCATCTTGCGGGAGGGCGCGGCGGCAGAGTAGTCTGTTTGCTGCGAAAGCGCGCGGCCGAGACCGTATCGGCAACGACCGCACCGGAAGAAATGTGCGGCAATGGGGGCGTGCGACGCCACTTCGCGGCGGTTTGCCAACCATGAAAGTGAATCCGATCGGGCGACCAGCCGTGCATGATTAACGATTCATGGCCCTGAACGCGATCTCCAGCTCCTCATCATCGGGAGTCTTTCCCGCCCTGGTGTTCGTCCAGGGGAGTGAGCAGAAGAATATCGTTCTCAACCGCACGCCCTTCACCGTCGGGCGCAAGGTGGATAAGGACCTGGTCATCGCCGATCCCCGCGTCTCCCGCGACCACGCCCAGATCATGCAGGAGGGCCAGGAATTCTTTCTCGTTGATCTGGGCAGCAAGCACGGAACGTTCGTCAACGGAGAGCGCATCCAGCGCCAGAAGCTGGAGCGCGGCGACCGGCTCGAATTTGGGGCGCGCGATTCCGCCTACATTCTGTTCAATCCGGCGCACGCCACCTCGAACACTGCGCGCGAATTCCTCAGCCAGATTTCGGGCATCCACATCAAGCAGGAAGCCACCGACCTCGAAAAGCTGACGCTGTTTCTCGAAGCGGCGCGCAAGCTGAATACCGCCGGCGTGCTCGACGAAATTCTTATGACCATGCTCGACGTGACTTTGCAGCTGACTCGCGCCGAGCGCGGCTATGTGTTTCTGAAGGACGAAGAAGGCAAGCTCCGCCTGGCCGCTGGCCGAAATTCGAAGAAAGAGCCGCTGCTCGACGACAAAACGATTTCGCACTCGATTCTCGAGGAATCGTTGCGCTCGAACTCCGAGTTTCTTCTGACGGATACCAGCCAGTCGGTCGAGATGGCGGGCCGGCAGAGCATTGTGGCTTACGACCTGCGCACCGTTGTCTGTATTCCGCTGCGCAAAATGCAGGTGCAGGCCACGCGCGACGCGCAGACGCCGCTGCCCGGCGCTCACGCCGCCGAAGCCATGGGCGTTCTGTATGTGGACTCGCGCTTCGCCTCGCGCGACATCACCGGTGTGGGCCGGGACATTCTACACACCATCGCGACAGAAGCGGCGTCGTTGATCGAGAACGCGCGCCTGGCGCAGGCCGAAGAAGAAGCCCGCCGATATCAGCAGGAGCTCAGCATTGCGGCCAGTATTCAGCAGCGGCTGATGCAGGTGAAGATTCCTGAAGTACCGTTCGCCCGCCTGCGTGGCCGCAACCAGTCTTGTAAAGAAATCGGCGGCGACTTTTTTGACGCCGTCCACACCAAGGATGGCCTTGCCGTCGTGCTCGCCGACGTCAGCGGCAAGGGAGTTTCCGCCGCGCTGTTGGCTTCCACGCTGCAGGGAATGATTTATTCGCACTTGAGTGCGGGCATGCCGCTACTCGACGTTGTCACGACCGTGAACCAGTTCTTTGCCGCGAAAATGGCGGGGGAAAAATACGCGACCCTTCTGCTGGCGCGCCTGCGCCGCGACGGTGAACTGGAATACGTCAATTGCGGCCACGTACCGCCGCTGTTGGTCTGCAAAGGCGAGGTCATGCGGCCTCCGCATGGCAATGTACCCGTCGGCCTGCTCGCCGAGGCCACGTTTGAAAGCGCGACCTGCCAGATGAAGGCTGGCGACCGCTTCATCATCGTGACCGACGGCGTCACCGAAGCCGAGAACGCCATGGGAGAATTTTTCGACGATCCCCGCCTGGAAGCTGCAGCCGCCAAGTCGCCCACGCTGGAAGGAATCTTCTCCGCCGTTTCGGAATTCTGCGCCGGCACTCCCCTGAGCGACGACTGTACCGTGGTGGAACTGTCGTACGCCGGCACGGAAGGATAGTTGTCTTCGCTCAGGCCTCGATCTTCACCGCGTAATCCGTCCCTTCCCAGCGATTCTCCGATGGCCAGAAGAACGTGAAAGCCGCCTGCGCTCCCGCGGGCAATGACGCGGTGGGCAGGTCCAGAATATGAATGCCAAGCCCCGTGTCGCGCGTATCGGTATCAAGTGCCGTTGTCCAACCGTCCAGGCTCCAGTGCACGCGCGCCGGTGCAAACAGGATGATGCGCAGGAGTTTTCCGCGTGGAATGGAGCGCGTCTTGTTGTTGACCCTCCAGCCGACGAAATTCCGCTTGTGCTTCTCCACTAGATAGCGCTGCACCGTCTGCGGCGGCTGATCGAAAACCTTGCCATCGCGGATCGAGCGGCGCAGCTTTACGTATTCGGCGTGCGCCCACACTAGCGGGCAGGCCGAGCCGGAAGGCTTGCCGCGAAAAAGTTCGTGATCGGGAAGATCGGCGGCGTCCCAGACCTGCTCGGGCAGCAGCCTGCTTTGCCCGGCGGTGGAATTCTCCATCACCGTGAGCAGCGCCTCAGCCTCGTCGCGATGGCCGCCCGCCAGCGCGTAATGGCCGCGCTCACCGGCGAGCAGGGGCCATGGCCGCCCAATCCCGGTGCCATCGAAGGCCGAGCCGTCTTTGTGTTCGCCGTAGCCATCGCCGTTGTAGCGATACCAGCATGGCCCCTGCGGCAACTCGACGGCCAGAAGGGCGTCAATAGCGCGCAGCGTATTCAAAATGCGCGGATCGTCGGGCGCACGCAGCCCGAAGCGCACTAGCGCCAGCGCATCGGGGCTGATGACGTGATAGGCGTGCTCGCCGTCCTCGCCCGGGGGACGGTTCTTGATGGGTACGAATCCCTGCAACGGCGATGCCGCGGCACCATCGGTCGCGGGTGGCGCAATGCGCACGTAATAGCCGTCGATGCCGAGCTGCTGCGCCAAGTCGGTCCCGCTGGCGTAGGTCCAGCGCTCGATGTTGTCATTCCAGGCGTCGGCGGTGTCGCGCATGGTTTGCGCCTCGGAATGTCCGGTCAGGTCGGCGATGTCGGCCGCGGCCAGCAGCGCGGAAATCTCCGCCGCCAGCGTAAACGGCGAATAGCCGGCGTCTTCCTCCCAACGATCCTGCATGGTGACAGGGCCGTTGCGCACGATGAAGCTGGCGGCCTTGCGCGTCATGGGCCACCACCGCTCCAGCTTGCCCAGCGATTCCGGGGCTTCGCGGCGCAGCAAGTCGAGCAGCAGAATCGGAAACGCGGTCTCGTCCATTTGAACTCCGCCCCAGTACGGACGGCCGTCGAGCCACAGGTTTTGCGCCCAGTTCCCGGTGGCCTCCTGCGTGGCTTCCAGGTAGCGCAGGACCCGCACCGCATCTGTCACCGCGCCTGCGGCCAGCAGCGCGCCCGCCGTTTCCACCAGGTCGCGCGGCCACACCAGGTGGTAGCCGCCGAGATCTTCGTCGCCTTTGTTGAATCCCCAGGGAATCGACAGGCTGGCGATGATGCCGCCTAAAAAGTCTTTCGATTCGTGTGTGCGCAGCACTGCGGTTGAAGCGCGATAGAGATCGCTCTGGCGCTTCGGCTCGTCCAGCTGGAGCAACTTGTTGTGCCAGCTGCTCCATTGCGCGACGTAGTGCTGGCGGATCTCCGCGAAGTCTTCAAACAGGCTGGAGCGCGCTTGCTGCCCGGCTTCGGTCCAAGTCGCTCCCAGACCGAGAGCCACGACGAACTCGCCCTTCGTCGCTTCCAGGTCGATCTCGCCGGTAAAAGCGATGTTGCCATTTTCCGCGCGATCGTATTCCCACTCCATCTGGAAGTGATCGGAAAGGTCCTGCCAGCCGTCAGAGGTGCCGACGAAGCCGACCGAGGCCTTCTTCCATGGCACCGAACACGCCAGACTTAATGCGACGCGATCGCGCTCGGCAAAAAACATCGGATAGCCCTTGTATTCGCCGATCCAGCCCGTGTTGCCCTTGCCCCAGTTCGCCAGATGCGGCGCCAGCAGCACATAGAGGTGATAGTCGGAAAGCTCGCCCTGCAACGGCTCGAAGCGGATCTTTTGCAGTACGACGCTGCGGTAGGGATCGGTCAGAACTTCCTTATGGATGCGGTAGCGCCCGCTGTGACACGAGTTGGTCAGCACGTAGGCGGGAATCCCGGGTTCGACGGGAACGTTTTCGAACGAGCAGTTGCGCTTCTCCTCGGAGAAAAATTTGCGGCCGTCGGTGACGATGAATCCCATATCCCGCGTGCAGGCCTGATCCACGCGCGGAAAATAAACTTCGTTCAGGATGCCGTGACTCAGCGTGAACCATACCTTGCTGTGCTGGTTGAGCGCGGTACCGGCACCCGTCTTCGCGCTCGAAGTCCAGCGCGGTGGAATTCCCGGCCAGCCCGGCGCGTATCGTGTTGTCATGTCAGTCATGAATGCTCAGTCTTTGGGTGGACTCCCATCTCCAGCGAATTGACAAATGTTTTACAGATGGGAGCCCCCTTGTGGTAACTGAAGTCATCAGATAGTCGGGGTCCCCTGAAGGTTGCAAATTGCAATCGCCAGCAGATGAACGATAATAAGGCAAACGATAATCTGGCAATCCTGGGGCAATCCCATGGCTAAGGCATCAGATGCACGGAGGGGCGAGATTGTCACAGCGACATTGGTGGCAGCCTTCTGCGTTTGGCTTGTTCTGTGCCCCTTCGCGATTGCCGAAGGCAACGGTGCCGAGGGCAACCCGCCAACGGCGGTAGTCTCTGCGCTCGACCGCGGCTTTTCCGGTCTCTACAACCTCGATTTCGCCGGCGCACAACAGGATTTTGCGGTCTGGCAGGCGCAACATCCCGACGATCCCGTCGGCCCCGTAAGCGAAGCGGCCGGATGCTTGTTCTCGGAGTTCAACCGGCTGGGCGTGCTGGAAGCGCAGTTCTATGAGAACGACAAAGCGTTCGACAACCGGCCGAAGCTGACACCAGACCCTGTCGTGCGCGACCGCTTTCAAGCGGCGATCGCTCGGGCCGAGAATCTGGCCCATGCCCGGCTCGCCAAAGACGCGGAGGATCGTGACGCACTTTTCGCGCTGACTCTGTCATCAGGTTTGCAGGCCGATTACGCGGCGCTGATCGAAAAGCGTAACCTGGCGTCGCTGCACTTCACCAAAGAAGCATCCGCCTCGGCGCAGCAACTGCTCACCATTTGTCACGACTGCTACGACGCGCTGCTCGCCACCGGATTCAGCAAGTACATCATCGGCAGCATGGCCGCGCCCGTGCGTTGGACTCTTCGCCTCGGCGGCTTGCCTGCGGACAAGCAGGGCGGAATCACCGATCTTGAAACCACTGCCGACCACGGTCACTATCTCGCGCCGTTTGCCCGAATCTTGCTCGCCATCGCGTATGTGCGCGAAAAAGACCGCCAGCGGGCATTGCAATTGCTGAGCGGTCTAAGCCAGCAGTACCCCAGCAACACCCTCTTCCCGCGCGAGATCGAGCGCTTGCGCGCGGCGCACTGATCCGCCAAATCCCCTTCTGCAGCGCTTTCGGCGGATCCTGCTCGCCGCGGCCATTTATGATAAATTCACCCGACTGTAACAATTCTTTAACAAGACGCCGATAGAAGGAAAGGTTAAATCCAAGGAGGAACCAGTGATACGCAAGAGCGTTGCGGTCTTCGTGTGCATTTTGGGTTGCGTTCTTCTGGCCGTGCCCATGGTCGCGCAGACCAATCTCAACGGAGCCGGCGCCACTTTCCCTTATCCCATTTATTCCAAGTGGTTCAGCGAGTATCACAACCTGCACTCTGATATTCAGATCAACTATCAGTCGCAAGGCAGCGGCGCTGGCATCCGCCAGGTCACCGAAGGAACCGTCGATTTTGGCGCCAGCGACATGCCCATGACCGACGAGCAGCTCAAGGCCGCTCAGGATAAACTCAAGACCAAGGTCCTCAACATTCCGACCGTCCTGGGCGCGGTTGTGCCGGTCTACAACATTCCAAAAGTGAATGCCGAACTGAAGTTCGCGCCTGACGTGCTCGCCGACATTTTTCTCGGGAAAATCACAAACTGGAACGACAAGGCGATCGCCGCCGCCAATCCCGGAGTTAACTTCCCCGACCAGACCATTGTCGTCGTCCACCGCGCCGATGGCAGCGGCACCACTTTTGTCTGGACCGACTACCTCTCGAAGGTGAGCCCCGAGTGGAAGTCGCAGGTAGGCAGCGGAACGTCGGTCCGATGGCCCAGGGGGATGGCCGGGAAGGGAAATGAGGGCGTCGCGGGATTCGTTCGCAACCTGCCCGGCTCGATCGGCTATGTCGAGTTGATCTACGCAGTGCAGAACAATATTTCCTTCGGCAGCGTGCGCAATTCCTCCGGCACGTTCATGAAGGCATCGCTGGAAGGCGTGACCGCGGCTGCGGCTTCGGCTCCCAAGATGCCGCCTGACTTCCGCGTTTCCATTACCAACGCTCCCGGCAAAGACGCGTACCCGATTTCAAGTTTCACCTGGCTGCTGATTCCGCAGCAATCGAAGGATGCGGCCAAGGGCAAAGTTCTGGCCGACTTCCTCAACTGGATGGTCGGCGACGGTCAGAAACTTACCACCGCGCTCGCCTACGCTCCGTTGCCCGATAACGTCGCCGCGAAAGTGCGGGAGACGATCAAGACGGTGAAGTAGGCGTTTAGCTAGGGTGGTATTCCCACTTCTCGCAGAAGCGGGGAGAAGTGGGGCAGCCAACATTCCTCTGGTATCTGCCTTGAGTCGCCCTCCTGCAGCCGGGACCCCGAATGCTTTATACTGAGCCTTCGGCGACTGGGGACGCTGTTCTCCCCGTCCGCGCGCACGTTCTGCATGGCTCGCATTACACTCGATAATCCTCAGTATTTTCTCAACCGCGATATCTCCTGGCTCGCCTTTAACCGGCGCGTGCTTGAAGAAGCCGAGGACGAAGGCAATCCGCTGCTCGAGCGGCTGAAATTCCTGGCTATCTCCGCCAGCAACCTCGACGAATTTTTTGAAATCCGCATCGCCTCGATGCAGCAGCAGATCGAGGACGGTTATAACGAAGCCGGCCCCGATGGCCTCACGCTGATCGAAAAGCGGGATGTGCTCGACAAGCAAACCCACGAATTTGTCACGCAGCAATACGACTGCTGGAACGCCCGCATTCGTCCGGCGCTTTGTGAAAACGGCATCCGTGTGCTCGGCCTGCACGAACTCGATGCCGCTGCGCTGCGCTTTGTCGACGAATATTGTGAGAGAGAACTCGATCCTCTGCTGACGCCGGTGACGGTCGATCCGGCGCATCCTTTCCCGCGGGTCATCAACAAGGCGCTGTGCTTGGGCTTCCTGCTGCGCCGCCGCCGGCGCTCGTCGATGACCTACACCGGCGTGGTGTCGGTCCCGCGCGCTTTGCCGCGGCTGGTTCGTCTGCCCTCGGAAGGGACTACCGATTTCATCTTCCTCGCGGATCTCGTCGCCCATCATGCCGTGCGCATGTATCACGGCTACGACATCGTTTCTTCCGCGCCCTTCCGCGTCACACGCAACAGCAATCTCTATCTGGCGGAAGAAGAGGCCCGCAGCCTCCTCGAGTCCGTGCGCGCCGAACTCCACAACCGCCGTAAAGGCGACGCTGTGCGCATGGAAATTGAGGCCGACGCCGATCCGGAAATCATCGACCGCCTGCGCACCGTCTTCGAGCTCGATCCCTGGCAGGTTTTTCCTGTCAACGGCCCGGTGAATCTTTCCCGGCTGTTTAATATCTACGAGCAGGTGCAGCGTCCAGACCTCAAAGACCGTCCGTTCTCGCCGCGCGAGCTGCGCCTCACGTCGAAGTCCAAAGATCTGTTCGAAGAGCTGCGGAGCCACGACATCCTGCTGCATCATCCCTACGACTGCTACGATGCTGTGGTCGACTTCATCGAATCCGCGGCCAAAGATGATCGCGTTCTCTCCATCAAGCAGACGCTGTATCGCACCAGCGAGCATTCGCTCATCGTGCCTTCGCTGATTGAAGCCGCTACGCGCACGGAAGTGACGGCCGTCGTCGAACTGAAAGCCCGTTTCGATGAAGCCTCAAACATTCGCTGGGCGCGCGATCTTGAAGATGCCGGCGTGCAGGTGTTTCACGGTCTGGTAGGGCTGAAGACGCACTGCAAACTCTCGCTATTGGTGCGCCGCGATCCTGATGGCGTGACCCGCAGTTACGCCCACATCGGTACGGGCAACTACAACGCCACCACCGCGCGCATTTACACCGACCTGAGCCTGTTCACCGCGAATCCGGAAATCACGCGCGCCGTGCACGACGTTTTCAGCTTCCTGACGGCATATGCGGAAAATCCGAGCTACGAGCCGCTGCTTGTGGCCCCCCTTGATCTGGCTGAAAAAACCATTGCGCTGATCGACCGCGAGGCCGAACACGCCCGCCAGGGTGGGGAAGCGCGCATCGTGGCGAAGATGAATGCCCTGCTCGACAAGAACGTGGTGCAGGCGCTCTATCGCGCGTCGCAGGCCGGGGTCCAGATCGATCTCATCGTGCGCGGCATCTGCTCGCTTCGTCCCGGCGTGCGCGGCGTGAGCGAGAATATTCGCGTGCGCAGCATCGTGGGGCGGTTCCTCGAGCACAGTCGCATTTATTTCTTCGCTAATGGAGGCGAGGAGGAAATTTACATCGGCAGCGCCGACTGGATGCCGCGCAATCTCTACGAGCGCGTCGAAGTGCTCGTCCCGCTGCGCGACGAATTGCTGCGCCAGCGCGTGCGCCACGAAATTCTTGACGCGTACCTCGCCGACAACCGGAAAGCGCGTATCCTGCTTCCGGACACGACTTACATCCGCGCCTGGCAGCCGCTGCACGGCCGGCGCGACCGCCGTCGCCCCACGGGAGCCGCAGCCTTCAGCGCGCAGGATTTCCTGATCAGCGTGGCGGAGGGCAAAGCCTCCGCGCCACCCGTGCCTGCGCCCCCCGAGAAGCGTAAAGTAATAGCGGGAGCAAGACGGTAGAATCCAGCCGCCGCGATAAATCATGATCCTCTACTTCTTACGCCACGCCAGCGCCGGGGAAGCGTTCCCCAATCCCAAGAGGGATGAAAAACGCGCACTCGACAAGGAAGGCATCGAGCAATGCGGCTACATCGGCCGCGCACTTACCGCGCTCGACGTTCAGGTCGACGCCATCGTTTCCAGCCCGTTGAAGCGCTGTACGCAGACCGCGTCGCTGGTTGGCAACGAGCTCGGCTACGAGGGCAAATTGCAAATGGATAACGGCCTGCGTCCCGAGGCCGGACTCGCCGATTTCCGCAGGCTGCTCGACAAGTACGCCCGGATGGAAGCCATTATGGTGGTCGGGCACAATCCGAATCTCAGCCAGTTTCTGGGAGCGGTGATCTGCGACTCGGGCTGTGAAGCCTCGCTCGACCTCAAGAAAGGCGCGGTCGCAAAGGTCGAGATGCGCCGTTCCTCGGGCACTCTGCAATGGTGCCTTACAGCGAAAGTGTTGCGCACGCTCTACGACACCGCGGTCGAAAGCTCGCGCCCGAAGACTTCGCGGAAGTAATCGCACTCCTTCTCAATCGCCCACAATTCCAGATCCACGCCCATGTGCTGCCGCGGCACCAGCGTCAGCTTGACCGCCGGTGATCGCAGACTGATGCGTACCTTCTCCACCGCACGGCTGCGGCCAAGATTCATTGCGCGCGCCAGACGTAACAATAGGATCGCTTTCTGCACATTGGCTCGGTCGGCCGTCTCCACCATCTTCATGGGGCCGCCTTCGACCGCGGGCCGAGACTTTCCCAGATAGCGAGCGATGGCCGCGATCAGCCGCCGTTGATGCGGGGTGAAACCGAGAATCTCCGAATTCGAAATGATGTAGTGCGTGTGCCGGTGGTGGCCGTTGCGGTTCACATAATCGCCGACTTCGTAGAGCATGGCCGCAGCCGAAAGCCACTCGCGATACTCGGGCGGCAGGCGATGCACTGAACGCAAGCCGGAAAACAGCAGCATGGCCGATTCGCGCACGTCGAGCGCGTGCCGCCGCTCCACGTGATAATGCGCGACCGCTTTCAAGATTGATTCCCACCGCTCCGATTCGATCTGCCGCCCGGAGCGCGTGCTGCGATCGTAGTCGGCGGCCATCTGCGCCAGAATGCCATCGCGCAGACCGAGCGGCGAATAGCGGAAGCCCTTCAGGTGAAAGCGGTCGAGCAACTCGTGATACACCATTGCTCCCGCTACGATGATTTCAGCCCGGCGCGGGCCCATGCCTTCGATCTTGCGCCGTTCGGCGAGCGGCAATCGCGACAACCGCTTAAAGATCCGCGTCATCTCCACGCGGGTGACGATGGAACGCCTGCGCTCGCCGCTGCGCCGCAAATGCGTGGCCACGGCCGCCAGCGCCGCAGCCGTTCCGGAAGTTGCGATTACGTTTTTCACCCGAGCTGCCGTGATGCGCGCTGCAACCCGGTTCACTTCCCGCGCCACGAAGCCGCGCATGCGTTTCAGTTCGCCCTTGCGTGCCGGGTCGTGCCGCAGAAATTCATCCGTCAGCCGCACCGCGCCCAGCGGCAGGCTAACCGCGTCTCGGATGTGCCCGTTCTCCGACACAGTTAACTCGCAACTGCCGCCGCCCAGGTCGATCATGAGAGCACGCTCCGCGCCGATTCTTGGACTCGAGATCAATCCCAGGTGGATCAGGCGTGCTTCTTCCATACCCGAGACGATTTCCACACGCCAGCCCGTCGCCGAACGGACCCACTCGAGAAATGCCTGCGAGTTGCGCGCGTAGCGCAGAGCGCTCGTCGCCACTACACGCACGCTATCGGTGACGATCTGCTGCGTGGAGCGGTGAAACCGCCGCAGCACCTTCACCGTCTCTGCCATCGACTCGGGCGTAAGAAATCCCGAGCGAAACACGCCCTCGCCCAGGCGCGTAACCTCGCGGTCTTCGTGCAGCTCGCGCAAACGTCCCTGTTGCAGGCGAGCAATCTTGAGCCTTACGGAGTTGGAGCCGATATCAACTGCAGCAAACGTGGGCATGGGACCGGAGACCGGGCATTAGGACCCGGAAATGACGAAGCCAGACAGTTTACATGCGCGCCGCGAGATCGTCACCGTGCGTTGACTTAACACTTCGCAGTACCTACCATGGCGACTAGCTTTCTGAAGTCCTCTCATCGGGGAATCAAAGGTCGCCGAAACCAGATCGCAAGCCGGATCGGCCCGACATGACCGGTCAAACATGATTGGTCAAACCATCTCGCACTACTGCATCGTCGAACTCCTCGGCGGCGGTGGTATGGGCGTGGTGTACAAGGCGGAAGATCTGCGCCTGCGCCGCTTCGTGGCACTCAAGTTCTTGCCCCATGAAGTGGCGCACAATCCCCAGTCGCTGACCCGTTTCCAGCGCGAGGCACAGGCCGCCTCGGCGCTGAATCACCCCAACATCTGCACCGTTTACGACGTCGGCGAGCACGAAGGCACGACGTTCATTGTGATGGAATATCTCGACGGCATCACGCTGAAGCACCGTATCGCCGGCCGTCCGCTGGACATCGAAATTCTTTTGCCCCTTGCCATCGAAGTGGCGGACGCCCTCGACGCGGCGCACGCTGAAGGCATCATTCATCGCGACATCAAGCCGGGGAACATCTTCGTCATCAAGCGTGGCCACGCCAAGATTCTCGACTTCGGCCTGGCCAAAGTTTCGGCCGGTCGCAGTTCATCGAGCTCGATTGCTGCCGCTGACACGCAGCCGTTCACGCACGAAACGATCCTCACGCAGCAAGGCTCCGCGCCCGGGACCGACGCCTACATGTCGCCGGAGCAGGTGCGCGCGAAAGATCTCGACCACCGCACCGATCTGTTCTCGTTTGGCGCGAGCTTGTACGAAATGGCTACTGGCGTGCCTCCGTTTCATGGCGAAAGTTCGGGCGTGATTTTCGACGGCATCCTGAATCGTACTCCCGCGCCCCCGCTCCGCCTGAATCCCGATCTGCCCGTCGAACTCGAACGCATCATCAACAAGGCTCTGGAAAAGGATCGCAACCTGCGCTATCAGAGTGCAGCCGAGATGAAAGCTGACCTGCAGCGGTTGAAGCGCGACGCGGAATCGCACGCCAGTTCGCCTGCAGTCCTTGCGCACGGTGCGAGCGCAGCAGGAAAAGTCGTGGATGTTCACGCCACCACGCAGGCCAGAACACCGGTGCGCACAACTTCATATCCTGGAACAGCTGGGAAAGTCCTGGCCGTCGCCGTCGTGGCCGCTGTGATCATCGCCGGCGCGCTCTACTACCGCTCGCGCCGGGTCACGAAATTGACCGAGGCCGACACCGTTGTCATCACTGACTTCGCCAATACGACGGGCGATCCCGTCTTCGACAGCACGCTCAAGGAGGCGCTCGCGGTCGACCTCGAACAATCGCCCTTCCTCAACGTGCTCTCCGACCGCAAAGTCAGCGAGACGCTGAAGCTGATGGGAAAGTCGAGTGCAGAGCGCATCACTCGCGACGTCGGCCGCGAGATTTGCTTGCGCACCTCGAGCAAGGCGATGCTGGCCGGTTCGATTGCCAGCATCGGCAGCCATTACGCCATCGGCATCAAGGCGCTCGCTTGCCGCACCGGCGACGTTCTCGCTGCGACGACCGCCGAAGCGGAAAACCGCGAGAAAGTTCTGCAGACGCTGGGCGAGGAAGTTTCAACCCTCCGCGGCAAACTGGGCGAGTCGCTTGCGTCCATCAAGAAGTTCGACAAGCCGCTCGAGGAAGCTACCACTTCGTCGCTCGAAGCGCTTCAGGCCTACACGGAAGGCAATCGTGAGGCGCGCGAGCAGAGCGACACCAAGGCGCTTCCGTTCCTGAAGCGCGCGGTCGAACTCGACCCGAACTTCGCGCGCGCCTACGCTTCGCTCGGCGTGCGTTACAACAATCTCGGCCAGGCCAGTCTCGCGATTCAAAACGTGCGCAAGGCCTATGAATTGCGCGACCGCGTGAGCAGCCGCGAAAAGTACTACATTTCCTGCACGTACTTCACGCTGGTGACGGGCGAACTGGCCCGCGCCATTCAGGAATACGAACTGTGGCTGCAGGATTACCCGCGCGACTACGTTGCGGCCACCAACCTGGGCGTGAATTACTTCACGCTGGGGCAATTCGAGCGCGCTGCCGAAGTCACCCGCCAGGCGATGAATCTCGAGCCGAACTCTGTCGTGGCCTACAACAATCTGGCGGTCGCGTACTTCTCGATGAACCGGCTCGATGAAGCCAAATCTACTTTCGACGAAGCGCTGGCGCACAATCTCGACGGCCCGTACCTGCGGCAGTCTCTCTACTACCTGGATTTTCTGCGCAAGGATGACGCCGGCATGCAGCAGCAGGTTGCGTGGGCCTTGGGCAAGCCGGGCGCGGAAGACATTCTGCTCTCGACCGCGTCTGACACTGAAGCTTTCCACGGCCGATTGCAGAAAGCGCGCGCGCTTACGCAGAAGGCCGAGAGTTCAGCTCAGCGTAATGATTCCAAAGAGACCGCCGCATTCTGGCAGGGAAATGAGGCGCTGCGCGAGGCCGAATTTGGCTTCGGCCGTGAAGCCGTGGAACAAGCTCATCAGGCTCTAACTTTGGCTCCGGGCCGGGACGTCTGGGTTGAGGCCGGGATCGCGCTGGCGCGTTCGGGTAACGAAGCGGAAGCTGCGAAGCTGGCCGATCATCTCAACCACGATTTTCCCCTCGACACGCTCATGCAGAGTTACTGGATTCCAGTTATCCACGCCGTGATCGAGCTCAATCACAGAAACGCAGGCCGCGCCCTCGAGCTTCTGCAGTCAGCCTTGCCCTACGAATTGGCCGATCCCCCGCCGTTTACCGCGGGAACCATGTATCCAGCATGCCTGAGCGGGCAGGCGTACTTGCTCGAGCAGAAGGGAACGCAAGCAGCAGCCGAATTTTAGAAAATTCTCGATCATCCTGGTGTGATCGTGAATTTTCCCCTCGCTGCCTTGTCGCATCTCGGCCTGGCACGGGCACGAAAACTGTCAGGAGACGTGTCCGGCGCGCGTACCGCTAATCAGGATTTCTTCGCCCTCTGGAACGACGCGGACGCGGACATCCCGGTCCTGAAGCAAGCCAGAAGTGAATATCAGGAGTTGCCGAAGTAGGGGGAGCGCAGCTCACGCTGCAGTATCGGTTCGTGCGGCGCGCGGAGGGCCTTTCGCTTCTTTGCGCGGACGCGGAGCAAGTGCCGCAGCCTTGGGCGTCTTCGGCTCCTCCTTCGGCCGTCCAGCCTTTGGCGAGGCCTCCAGCGCCGCCGCGGCATGACGGAACTTTCCTCCGGTCACGTTGTGCAATGCGGCCACCAGCGGAGACTGGTGAACGTCGCCCAACTGTCCGGCCGCGGTATTGGTGAGAGTGAGCCAGTCATGCCAATTGCCGATGGCGTCCTGCAAGCGCTTCAGCTGCGTGATCAAACGCGTGGATTCATCCGATTTCGACGCAAACTCGGCTGCGTAGCGCGCTCGCTTCACCAGAATCCGGTAACGATGCAGCACGTCGTCGCTGAGCTCACCTGCCGCAGGAGCCTGCGCCAGCAGGTGCCGCGCCACCTCCAGCGGATCGCGGCTCTGCTTGAAGTTGACTTCGTTACCGGCTCGCCTCAGGCGGCGCCGAATCTCGCGCATCGTCTCACGAGTCAGAAGATTGCGCAGTTTCTTCTCATGCTTTGCACGAAGCTCGATCAGCCGCTGCGTGAGCTGCGTCTTGCGCCGCGGTTCCTGGGGAATCTTCAGGCTGCGCAGTGCGGCCAACTGTACGTCCAGATCGCGAACTTTTCCGGCGCGCTTGCGAATCTCGTCCAGCTGCTTGAGTAATTTCTTGTGGTTGCGATCCCGCTCCGGCAAGAGCTCTAATAGCAACGTCTGCAGACGCCGCGTCGTGGTGCGGAAATTGTGTACGCTCTCCGCCTGCTGCTCGCTGGCAAGCTTGCGGAGATCACGCTCCAGCTTTTCAAACACAGAGCGGCAGCGATCCGGAGAAATCAACATAGGTGTGATCACACGCACTGCATAACCGGCACAAAAGAAAAGCCGTTAGCGTATGCCCATGGGCAAAAAGCCCGATGATTTTAACATCTTTGTAACAAGCCTCTGCTACGGTTAGCTCGAATGGCCTTTCCTGCTTCTCCACGGCCTGATATGCCTGGTCCGCAACCCGTTGAGTCAACGAAGGTTACATCGCCAAGGGAGCGGATGGCCGCGCCTCTTTTGCGCTCCTCGACGGGGGAGATTCCGGATCAGATTTTCAAGGTCGTCATCACCGCCTGTGGCCTGGCCATTTTGGGGATGCTGGTCCTCATCGTCTACGAATTGACCTCACGGTCCGCCGCCTCGTGGCATGCCTTCGGCTTCAAGTTTTTCGCGGCCAGCGATTGGGATCCGCCTAACGAAACATTCGGCGCCAAGCCGTTTATCTACGGAACGCTCGTCTCGTCGCTGCTGGCGCTGATCATCGCCGTTCCGCTGGCCATTGGCGTCGCCGTGTTCACCACGGAAATGTGCCCCAGGCAGCTGCGCGGTCCGCTCTCGTTTTTCGTCGAACTGCTGGCCGCAATCCCTAGCGTGATTTACGGACTGTGGGCCATCTTCGTGCTGGTTCCGCTGCTCAGCGCGTACGTCGAGCCTTTCCTCGCCAAGACCTTGGGCTGGACCGGCCTCTTCGTCGGACCCGCGTATGGCTTCGGGATGCTCGCCGCTGGCGTCATTCTCGCCATCATGATCGTGCCTATCATTTCCTCGATCACGCGCGAAGTGCTGCTGGTCGTGCCGCAGCATCAGCGTGAAGCCGCTCTCGCTCTAGGCGCGACGCGCTGGGAGATGATCCGCATGGGTGTGCTGCGCAACGCGCGCGCCGGAATTGTAGGTGCGATCATTCTCGGCCTCGGCCGCGCGCTCGGCGAAACCATGGCCGTGGCCATGGTTATCGGAAACACGCCCCAGATCGTCACGTCGCTGTTTGCCTCCGGACACACCATGGCCAGCGTGCTGGCCAACGAGTTCAGCGAAGCCACGGGCGACATCTACACCTCTGCATTGATCGAAATTGGCCTCGCGCTGTTTCTGGTCACGATCGTCGTCAACGCCCTGGCGCGCCTGCTGGTCTGGACCGTTACCCGCGGCCAGCCTGCGAGGGGACATGCCTGACCCGATTGCCAGCACTGTTTCGTCGAGCAGCGTTCCTCCCAGCGTTGTTCCGCCGATCAGTCTGCGCCGACGCCTGACCGACCACTTCATGACCGGCCTCGCAATTTGTACGGTGATTTTGGTTCTGGCGCCGCTGGCCGCGATTTTCGGCTATCTCGTCTATCGCGGCGTTGGCTCCATCAACTGGGCGTTCATCACGCAAATCCCGAAACCCGTGGGCGAGGCCGGCGGCGGCATGGCCAACGCCATCGTGGGATCGGCGTTCATTCTCGGCATCGCCAGCCTGATCGGGGTGCCGCTGGGTGTTGGGGCCGGAATTTACCTCGCGGAGTTCGGACGCAATCGGCTGGGCAGCGCAATTCGCTTTACTGCAGACGTCCTCAACGGCGTGCCGTCGATCGTTATCGGCACCGTCGCCTATTCGCTGGTCGTGCTCTACCAGCATCACTTCTCCGCGCTCGCTGGCGGCGTCGCGCTCTCCATCATGATGGTGCCCACTATCAGCCGCACCACCGAAGAAATGCTGCTGCTGGTGCCGCAGGCTCTGCGTGAAGCCTCTTACGGCCTGGGCGTGCCACGCTGGCGCACGACACTTTCGATCACACTGCGCACGGCAACCTCGGGCGTGATCACGGGCGTCATGCTCGCCTTCGCCCGCGTGGCCGGAGAAACCGCCCCGCTCATCTTCACCGCGCTCGGCAACACCGGATGGAGCCGCTACATCCACTTGGGTCTGTTCGGCAAAACGTGGACCGTGCCCTTTGTCGAGGCGAGCCAGCCGACGGCGGCGCTGCCACTGCAAATCTACGTGTATGCCATTTCGCCCTATGACGAGTGGCATCGGCAGGCCTGGGCGGGTGCGCTGGTTCTGATCATTCTGATCGTTGCGGCCGTCTCGGCTGTGCGCTACGTCGTGCGGCGTGGTACTTTTGGATCGGCATAGTTATGGGTGTTGGAATCCACGTCGAGAATCTGAATGCCTGGTACGGCAAGGGCCAGGCCCTGTACGACATCAATCTCAAAGTGGCGGCCAATCACGCAACGGCGCTGATTGGGCCGTCAGGCTGCGGCAAGTCCACGTTCATCCGCTGCCTGAATCGCATGCATGAGACCATCCCCGAAGCGCGCGTCGAGGGTAAGGTCCACATCGGCGAGATCGATGCCTACAACGGCACGTCGGCTACGCAGTTGCGCCGCCGCGTAGGCATGGTGTTTCAAAAGGCCAACCCGTTCCCAACCATGTCCATCTATGACAACGTGGCGTCGGGGCTGAAGCTCAACGGATTCCGCGACAAACGCCAGCTCAACGAGATTGTCGAGCACTCCTTGCGGGTCTCAGCCTTGTGGGACGAAGTCAAAGATCACATTCACAAGAAATCGGGCGCCAGCCTTTCCGGCGGCCAGCAACAGCGTTTGTGCATCGCCCGCGCGCTCGCGGTTGAACCCGAAGTCCTGCTCATGGACGAGCCCTGCTCCGCGCTCGATCCGATCTCGACCGGAAAAATCGAAGAATTGATCTTCGAGCTCAAAGAGCGGTATACCATCGTAATCGTGACGCACAATATGCAGCAGGCAGCGCGCGTTGCGGAATTTACCGGGTTCTTCCTGCTCGGCAAGCTGATTGAGTTCGATAAGACGGAGAAGATTTTCACCAAACCTTCAGACAAGAAGACGGAAGATTACATTACGGGAAGGTTTGGATAAGATCAGGGGCTGGGGACTAAAGGCTAGCGATATCATGTAGTTTGAACTAGACCCTGGTTTTCGATATGCGCACGCGCTTTCAACTCGGGCTCGACGATCTGCGGCAGCGGTTGCTTCGTATGGGAGGGCTCGCGGAGCAAGCCGTCGACCGCGCACGCCAGGCCTACGTGGATCGCGACCTGATCCGCTGCCAGATGGTGCTCGAGGGCGAGAGCCAGATCAACATGGCCGAACGCGAAATCGACGAGGCTGCTTTCGACCTGCTTGCCATGCAGCAGCCCATGGCCGTCGACTTGCGCTTCATTCTGGCTGTGACCAAGATCAACGCCGATCTGGAACGTGTGGGCGATCAGGCAGTCAACATCGCCGAGCGCGTCATGGACATGGTCGAGCTTCCGCAGGCGGAGCTGCCGGTCGACATCGCGCGCATGGGCACCGCCGTGAGCGCCATGGTGCGGCGCGCACTCGAATCGTTTATTGAAGGCAAGGTCGAGCTGGCGCAGGCCGTGCTCGAAATGGACAACGTGGTCGACCGCATGCGCGACGACGCCTTCATCCAGCTGGTCAAGACCATGAACGAACGACCCGACGTGGTGCGCCAGGCGCTCGACGCGCTGCTGGTCGCGCGCAATCTGGAACGCGTTGCCGACCACGCCACCAACATTGCCGAAGACGTCATCTTCTGGGTGCAGGGCTCCGATGTGCGCCACAATGTTCCCGCCGAGCCGTCCGCAGGCAGTGCCGGACAGGCCGCGCCAACCCCGGGCCACTAACGGGAACTTTCAGGCAAAAGCTTTTGACCGCAAAGGACGTGCGGTAACACCTTACACCCTCGTGTTGAAAACATCCCGCCGCGTTCTAGGGTATGCTTTCGCTTTCCCAGGAGGATGCATGCGTGTCGGTCGCCTGATTCTTTCTTTGTCATTGTGGTCGGCTGTCGTTCTCTTAAGTTTTGCTCTGTCTGGCGCGGGACAAACATCTGCGGCATCTACCCCGGTCCCTGCTCCCGCAACCTCACGCACCATCAACCTGCCGACCACCAAGACGCTCTCCGCACCATCGCCGGGGCGCATCGGCAGCACCAACAGTTTTCCCGTGACCATGGTGCTCAGCCCCGACGGGCGCTACGCGGCGATGCTCAACGACGGCTACGGCACGCAGGAGACGCTGGCGCGGCAGTCGATCGCCGTGCTCGATTTGCAGACCAATCAGCTCGCCGACTTTCCCGACCCCCGCTTCGACGACAACGCGCACCAGAGCTTCTTCATCGGCCTCGCCTTCAGCTCCGACGGCAGCCATCTGTATGCGTCGGTCGGATCGATCACCGATCCCACGGGGACGAAGAAAGGCGATCTGGGAAATGGCATCGCGGTTTACAGCTTTGCTGACGGCAAAGTCGCGCCCGAGCGTTTCATCCCGATCTCGCCGCAGCCGCTCGCGGAAAACAAGACAGTCCTGAAGGGATTGCGCACAACTCCGCCGCACACGGCGATTCCGTATCCGGCCGGCTTGGCCGTTATCGCCGACGGCGCAGAGGGAAACAACGATAAGGCAAAAGGGAAGAAGACGAACGGTGTGCAGCCGGGCGGTTCTAAGAGAAGTAACGACAAACTGCTCGTTGCCAATAATCTTTCCGACAATGTGGTGCAGCTCGACGTGGCGACGGGGAAAATCCTGCAGCGGTTTGATCTGAGCACGAACGATCTGATTCCTACTTCATATCCGTACACCTGTGTGGCGACAAAAGACGGTCGCCGCGCCTGGTGCAGTTTGTGGAATGCGTCTCAGGTGGCAGAGCTGGATCTGACGAGCGGCAAGGTTGCCCGCTGGATCGATGTAAGGAAGTCGCAGAACCCCCTTGCTCCAAGCTCGCATCCGGCCGCGATGGTCTTAAGCGCAAATCTACCTCCGCCTGGACACCTTCAGGAGGCACGCGGAGAGTCGCTCTATGTCGCTCTGGCAAACGCAGATGCGATTGCCAAGATCGCAACTGACGAAGGAACAATTCCGCGGTTTTTCGAGTCCCACAATGAAACGCAGAAACATGGAGGCTCATATCCTACCGCGCTTGCAATCAGCACTGACGGAAAACTTCTATTCGCTGCCGATTCCTCGCTGGATGCGGTAGCGGTCTTCGACACGGCGCAGCTCGCTTCGGCTCCTCTCGGTTTCATCCCCACTGACTGGTACCCCTCTGCGCTGGCCGTGCACGGCGACGACCTGCTCATCGCCACGGCCAAGGGCGAAGGCACGCGCGCCAACAAAGACATGGGCAAGACCGTCTACGAGACGAAACACAAAGAGCATCCCTACATTCCGACGCTATTGCGCGGGTCGATCGCGCGGCTGAACATTCCGACGACCCTCAGCAAGCTCGACGAATACACGCGCATGGTCGAGAACGCGAACCTCTTCCACTCCGATCCCGGCACGATGCAGTTTGCGGGCGGACAGAACCCGATCAAGCACGTCATTTACGTCCTCAAAGAGAATCGTACCTTCGACCAGATTCTCGGCGACCTGGGCGTGGGCGACGGCGACCCTTCGCTCACCATGTACGGCGCGGACATCACGCCCAACGAACACGCGCTGGCGCGGCAGTTCGGGGTGCTCGACAACTTTTACGACAGCGGAGAAGTCTCGGGCGACGGCCACGTGTGGTCGACGGCGGCGATCACTTCCGACTACAACGAGAAGACGTGGCAAATCGCCTACCGCGGCAAGGAGCGCACGTACGATTTTCAGGGACAGGTGGGGGAAGAATTTCCGCTCGAGCACAACATTCCTGACGTCGACGACCCGGGCACTGGATTTCTCTGGGACAACCTGTCGCGCAACAACGTGAGCTACCGCTTTTACGGCGAGTTCGTGTACGCCAGGTGGTGCAACGGCTACCATGCCGACTCGGTGGCGACGACGCAACCGGAGGTGAAAGAGCTGTGCCCGCGCAAAGAAGTGCACCAGGGCGAGATGCTGGAGCCGAACGTCGGCAATCCGCACGCCAGTGCGAGCCCGTGGCCGTGGGCGGTGCCACTGTTCAATGGTGTGAAGGCGTCGAAGGCGGCGTTGCGCGATCACTTTGATCCGCTTTATCCCGACTTCAACACGGACTATCCCGATCAGCTGCGCGCCGACGAGTTCCTCAACGAGTTCAACGCGTTCGTGCGCGCACGGCAGGAAAATGCCGGGCCGGAGTTGCAGATGCCGTCGTTCATCCTGCTGTATCTGCCCGACGATCACACCGGCGGAACGCGGCCGGGGCACGCGCGTCCGGCGGCCAGTGTGGCCGACAACGACCTGGCGCTCGGCCGCGTGGTGGAGGCGGTTTCGCACAGTCCGTATTGGGATGACACCGCAATTTTCGTGCTCGAAGACGACGCGCAGGATGGCGCCGACCACGTGGACGCGCACCGGTCGATCGGGTTTGTGATCAGCAAGTATTCGCCGGGGTCTAATTCAGCAAGCTCGGCGGCACAGCCCTATGTGGAGCATCGCTTTTACACGACGGTGAACATGGTGCACACCATGGAAACGCTGCTGGGTCTTCCGCCGATGAACCAGAACGACGCCTACGCTCCGCTGATGACGCAGATGCTCTCGGGCGCAGGCAACCAGCCGCCGTATTCGGCCGACGACCGCAATCTGAAGAACGGCCTGCTCTATGAGGTCAACCAGCCGAAAGCGCCAGGAGCGAAAGTGTCGTCGCTGATGGACTTCTCGCGTCCGGATGCGGCCGGGGCGGCGGCATTGAATGAAGTTCTGTGGCGCGACCAGAAGGGAAACACTCCAATGCCCGCGGCCAAGCACACCGTGTTCCCGGCGGGGGACAGCAGCGGCGAAGAGTAAGGCTGGCTCAGTAAGGTACCCGCTGTGCAGGCGCCAGTGCAGCAACTTGGCCCCGGCCGCCTCCGCCCCTTACACTAATTCTGTGAAGATTGCTCTCGGGCAAATCGATCCCACGGTCGGGGACTTTTCCGGAAATGCGGCCAAGATCATCGAATTCTCGCGACGCGCTCAAAGCGCGGGCGCCGGGATGATTCTATTCCCCGAACTGTCGGTGTGCGGCTATCCGCCACGCGATCTGGTGGAGCGGCCGTCGTTCGTCGCGCGAAATCAGGAGACTGTGGACAAGATTGCTGCCGAAACGGGCGGCATCGCCGTGATCTGCGGACTGGTCACGCCGGCGCATTCGGATACGGGCAAGCGTGTGATGAATTCGGCAGCGTTGCTGATGGACGGCAAGATCGCGCTCATCCAGTCGAAGATGCTCCTGCCCACTTACGACGTATTCGACGAGATGCGCAACTTCGCTCCCGCCAAGAGCCAGCAGTTATTTTCCTTCTGCGGCAAGCAGATGGCGCTGGGCATCTGCGAGGACGCGTGGAACGACAAGCAGTTCTGGCCGCGGCGGTTGTACACGGTCGACCCCGTGGAAGCGCTCATCCGGCAGGGCGGAAATTTCGTGCTCAATATTTCCGGGTCGCCGTTCTGGATCGGCAAGCGCGAACTGCGGCGCGACATGCTGGCCTCGATTGCGCGGCAGCACAAAGTTCCGGTCGTGATGGTGAATCAGGTCGGCGGCGATGACAGCCTGGTGTTCGACGGATCGAGCATCGTGCTGAACCGCGAGGGCGAAATCATCGCGCAGGGCAAGTCGTTTGAGGAGGATCTCGTCCTGTTCGATCCCGACACGCTGACCGGCGAGATGCACGAGCAGATTGCCGGCGACGACGCCAGCGTCTACGCTGCGCTGGTGCTGGGCACGCGCGACTACATGCGCAAATGCGGATTTAAGAAGGCAATCGTTGGCCTGAGCGGCGGAATCGATTCGGCACTGACCGCAGTGATCGCCGCCGATGCCGTGGGCCCGGAGAACGTGATCGGCGTGGGCATGCCGGGACCGTATTCGTCGCAGGGCTCGATTGATGATGCACGGCAGCTGGCCAAGAACCTGGGCATTCGCTTCGAGCTGCTGTCGATTAATCCGGCGTATGAAGCGTACCGCGAGATTCTGAAACCAGTTTTTGCCGGGCAAAAAGAAGACGTGACGGAAGAAAACATCCAGTCTCGCGCCCGCGGCATGCTGCTGATGGCGCTGTCGAACAAGTTCGGCGCGATCGTGCTTTCGACGGGGAATAAGAGCGAACTGGGCGTGGGCTACTGCACGCTCTATGGCGACATGGTGGGTGGACTCGCCGTCATTTCCGACGTTCCGAAGACCCTAGTGTACCGCCTGAGCGCATATGTGAATTCGCGCCGCGCGGTGATTCCAGAGGCTACGATCGAGAAGCCGCCGTCGGCCGAGTTGCGGCCCAATCAGAAAGACAGCGACTCGCTGCCGCCATACGAGATACTCGACGCCGTGCTCGAAGACTACGTGGAAGACTCGCATCCGGCGGAGCTGATTGCGGCAGAGCGGAGAATCGACCTTGAGACCGTGAAGCGGGTCATTCGCATGGTGGACCGCGCGGAATACAAGCGCCAGCAGGCCGCGCCCGGCATCAAGATTTCTCCCAAGGCCTTTGGCTACGGTCGGCGCATTCCCATTGCCGCCAAGAGTGAGATTTGAGGGAAGGATGCGGTTCGATCTCCAGTGACGTTCAAAGCCCGGCGCGCGATGGTTTCGGCAGGTTAGCGAGAGGGAAGAGTTGAGTGAAAGCCGCCGCTCATACAAGATATGGACCCCCTGATGTCGTCCAAATCATGGATGTGGAGAAGCCAGTCCCTCGCGATGATGAAGTCCTGATCAAAGTCCGTGCCGCTTCGGTCAATCCATTGGATTGGCGCCTGATGAGAGGCGCGCCGCTCATTGTTTGTTTGCTGTTCCGGGTGCCCAAACCAACATCCGCACGGCCCGGACGCCCGGGGCGTGATGTGGCCGGACAGGTTGAAGCGGTCGGCAGAAAGGTAGCCCAGTTCGAACCGGGTGACGAGGTCTTCGGCGTGTGCCAGGGGGCTTTTGCCGAATATGCCTGCGCTTCCGAGTCAAGATTGGTGCCGAAGCCAGCCAACGTGACATTTGAGCAGGCGGCTTGTGTGCCTGTGGCTGGGCTGAGCGCCTTGCAGGGTCTTCGCGATAAAGGAAGGATTCAGCCGGGACAGAAAGTGCTGATCAACGGTGCGGCCGGAGGCGTGGGCACGTTCGCCGTGCAGATCGCCAAGTCGTTCGGCGCAGCGGTCAGCGGTGTTTGCAGCACGCGGAATGTCGAGATGGTTCGCTCCGCCGGCGCAGATCGCGTCGTGGATTACACGCAGCAGGATTTCACGAAGGGTGAGCAACGGTATGATCTCATTCTCGACTGCGTGGGGAACCATTCGCTGTCAGCGCTCAGACGGGTCCTGAATCCGAATGGCGTCTGTGTCATGGTCGGTGCACCGAAGAACCCCGTACGCTTTCTGGCGCGTGCGCTCACTGCGCCTGCATGGTCGGCGCTCGGGAGCCGGAAATTCGCTTTTTTCATCGCGAAAATCAACCAAAGAGATCTGACCCTTATAGGCGATCTCATGGAGTCCGGAAAAGTGACGCCGGTGATCGACAGGACCTACAAGCTGAGCGAGACGTCGGAGGCCATCAGATACCTGGAAGAAGGACATGCCCGGGGAAAGGTGATCATCCGTTTGCAGTAGCGATGAGAACTAATCGGCAGCCCCCGCCTCGGGAATCCTGCCATGCCGGCGCCTAGGTTACTATTAGACGAGTGTCACTGAATCTTGCACTATCCTGAACCAGAGTTTTCCCGACAGATCAAAGCGTCCAGAAAGGAAACCATGCGGCGTGTGTTGAAGACCATCATGATGTTGCTGCTGGCCGTGGGTGCGGCTGCGGCTCAGAATGCGACAGCGAAACCGTCCACATCCAAGCCCGAGAGAAGCTTGGAAAAATCGAGTGACGTGAAGTTGCCGTCCGACGCCACGGTCGATTCTTTCCTGCAGCAGACGTTCGGCTACGAGGCCGATCTTTCCTGGAAAATTTCGAGTATCAAGCCGGCGCCGTTCGGGGGCATCGCAGAGGTGACGGTGGTTCTGGCGAGCCCGCAGGGCCAGCAAGGGATGAAATTTTACGTCACGCCTGATGGAGAGCATGCCCTGGTGGGCGACGTGATTCCTTTCGGCGCGCGGCCGTTTGATCCGGTGAAAAGTATCCTCGACAAGGGAACCACCGGCCCGGCACGCGGGCCGAAAGACGCGCCGGTCACGATTGTGGAATTCGGCGACCTGCAATGCCCGGCGTGCAAGGCGGCGCAGCCGACGATTGAAAAACTGGTGGCCGAAGAGCCGAATGCGCGCTTCGTCTTCCAGAACTTTCCGCTGGAGATGCACAACTGGGCGGCCAAAGGCGCGGCCTATGCCGACTGCGTGGCGCGCGCGTCAAACGAAGCATTCTGGAAGTTCATCTCGAAAACCTATGAAACGCAGTCGGACATCACGTCCGCAACTGCGGACGAAAAGCTGACGGCGCTGGCCGACGGAGCGGGTGTAAAAGGCGCCGACATCGCCGCCTGTGCGGCGAAGCCAGAGACGAAAGCGCGCGTGGACGCCTCGATCGCGCTGGGCAAACAAGTGGACATCACCGGAACGCCCACGCTGTTCATTAACGGACGAAGGGTTGGGAACTTCGACGCACGCATGGTGGATACTTACAAGGCGCTGGTGGAGTTCGCGGCGAAAGATGCGAAGTAGGCGCGGTACGCTGGATCTTACCGCTCGCTGAGCCAGATTTCCGGCGTGTTGTGGATGGAACTGGCCACGATGTGCGGAGTGACAATGATCATCAGTTCGTCATCCTCTTCCTGCTTCGTATTATTGACCATAAACTGATTGAGGCCGGGGATGCCTCCCAAGCCCGGAATGCCGGTCATGGCCAGCGTGTCGGAAACCGAGACCTGACCTGCGACCACGGCGGGCTCGCCCTCTGCCAGGTTGATGCTGCCGCTGAATTCCCGATTGGCGATGACAGGTACGCCATTGGCGGAATCGCCCGTGAGTGAGCGCACCTGCAGTTCGAGATGCAAGCTGACCGTACCGTTGCCTTGCACCACCGGCTTGGCCTTGATATTCAATCCCAGATCTTCGTAGCTGATAGAAGGGAAGGGCGCAGTATAGGAATTGTTGCCCAGCACTTGTGCGATCTGCGGGGAGTTGTAAATCGGAGCGTAGCTGGCGTTCTGGATGGGATAGCGCTCGCCGAGGTGGAGGGTGGCGTCGGTGCCCTGGCCAGCGCGCAAGGTGACATTTTCGAGGCTGCGCGCCCAGGACTCGTTCACCGAGAGGTTGGCAGCGAGCTGATCCAGGCTGAGTCCCATGAAGGTAAGCCCGCCTCCGAACGTAGCCAGAGGCTGGCTGAAGATGGAGTTCTGGCCGCCCTGCAGTTGCGCCAGGAGCCCCGATAGCGCCGAGCTGCCTGCCTGATTGATGCCGCCGGAGGAAATCAGCTGATTGATGAGCTGCTGAAGATTCTGCCCGCCCAGGGACGCCACGAGCGCAGCGATGGCTGAGGACGGAATGTTGTACAGGTTGAAGGTGTCGGGAATGTGCAGGCCGATGTTGCGCATGAGCTGGTGATCAAGCTGGTAGACGCGAACATCAAGCAGCACCTGGGGACGTTCATTGCTCCACTGGGCGAGCAGTTGCGAGCAGGCAGCAAGCACGGGAGCAGTGGCGCGGATTTCAATGGTTTCGAGGCTCTGTCCCTGGGTGATGGTCTTCAGGTCCAACAGAGTTCGCAGCGCGTTGACAATGTCGGTCGCTTCCTGTGGCGAGGAATGAGGGGGCAGCGGGAACGTCTGGAGCAGCACGCGGTCCAGCCGCTTGTGGTTCTCGGGATTGTCGGCGGCCACCAGAAACTGTTTTGGACCGAGCGTCGTCCACATGGTTTTGCCGACCGCGCCGGCCAGGCGCATGGCGGTGGCGAAGTCGAGGTCGTCGACGAAGAAGCGCACCTGGCGTGACGGCATAGTGTCGTCGAATTGGGCATTCAGACCGTAGACGCGGGCAATTTCGTTGTACAGGCCGCGGAGATCGCCGCGGTAGTGAAAGCTGGTGTGGTCGCTCTTGGGCTCGATCTGGACTTCGCCCGCCAGCTCTGGCTGCGGAGGCAGGGAAACGTGCCGGGGATCGGGCGTGGAATCGCGGCTGGACTCGGCGAGTCGTTCGCGGGCGTAGGTGTTGTCCGGGTCGAGCTCGAGCGCGGCGCGGAACTCGGCGGCTGCCTGCGCATTCAGGTATTCCAGCAGGAACTGATTGCCGCGCTCGATGTGGTCGTGGACCAGCCTGGCCTGTACGAGATTACGAGCGGTGAGAAATTGGGTGTTCTGCGGCGCCAAGCGTGCGGCTTCGTCGAACTGGTGGAAGGCCTCCTCCAGATGCTGCTGATTCTCGAGTTTCAGGCCGCGTGCAAATGCATTGCGGGCTTCCTTCAGATCTTTCTTCGTGGGCACGCAGTTCACCGCGCCGGGAGTGCCGCAGGTAGGTGTAGGGCTCGCGGCGGTCGGGAGATCGCTGGCGGAAGCGGGCAGCGACAGTACTGTCGCAAGAAGACCCGCGACAAGATTCCCGATGTAAGACATGCAGCGCATCGTTTTTGATTCTAACGTGATTTTGGGCAGCGGGCTCGCGCCGATAGGACCTCGTACCTTCGGTGCAACGCCATGAAAGAACGCGAGGCCTGCTAATTCTTGCAGCTTTCTGGCGGAGCTAAAAGGAGGACAGGCTAGCTCAGCATCAGGCGCTCGATTGAGCGCGCCTTGCCCGTCTCCTCGTCGCCGTCGATGACCACGGCGCAGAGGCGCACGTCGCCGGTGGCGGGTTCGAAGCGAACCGGCATGCCATTGAGAAACCTTCCCACGACCAGTTCTTTCTTCACGCCGATGACGCCGTCGTAAGGGCCGGTCATACCGACATCGGTCACGTACGCGGTGCCATTCGGCAGGACACGCTCGTCGGCGGTAGGGACGTGCGTGTGCGTGCCGATGACGGCGGTGACGCGGCCGTCGAGATACCAGCCGAGCGAAATCTTTTCCGATGTCGCTTCCGCGTGCATATCGACGACAATCACTCTCGCGTCGATCTTCTGCAGAAGCTGATCGGCAATGCGGAAGGGATCATCGTTCGAGGCCATGAACACGCGCCCTTGCAGATTGATCACGGCGTAGGGAATTTTCCCCTTGAAGCCTTGATAAACGCCCCATCCCGGCATGTCGGCGGGGAAGTTGGCCGGGCGCAGCACTCGGCGCGCGGGGCCGCGGCCATTGCCTGCGGCCATCTGGAAGTAGTCGACGATTTCGCGCTTGTCCCAGACGTGGTTGCCGGTCGTGATGACGTCGATGTTGAGTTCGAGAAGTTCTTCGGCCAGATCCGGCGTGATGCCGAAGCCGGCGGCGGTGTTCTCGCCGTTGGCGATGATCAAATCGATTTTGTGATCGCGAACGATTTCAGGCAGACGGTCTTTGACGATGGTGCGGCCCGGGCGGCCGAAGATGTCGCCGATGAAGAGAATGCGCATGCGATCGAGGCAAAACTTGATGGTAACACGCTCGTGGTCGGACTCGGCTAGCGCGCGCGGCGGGGAACGTCGGCGCGGGCGAGCACAGCGCCCCAGGCGTCGAGCACGTAGATGTCAGTCCACTCGGCCCCAGGTTTTGACCGGCTGTGTGTGTCGGCGAGTTCGAAGGTGACGGTGGTGCGGGGCGAGGTGCAACCGGTGAGCTGGCGAAGTTCATTGGGCAACTGCCGGTTTCGGGATTTTGCGCTGGGCGGGTCAGGCGGATCGGCGGCGTCCGGAGGCAAGCTGTTTTCTTGCAGGGAGCCGCTACGCACCACCACTTCCACCGCACCTGCCAGATTCTGACAGCGCATGGGAATCTGCAGCTCCCATTGAGAACCGACCTTCTTGAGAGTCGGTTGCTCGGCGAAGACGACGATGGGGGGATTCCCCCCGGGCGATGCATACCATGCCGGCCACAGGCGCTCGAATTCCAGGCTGGCATCGACGTACGCGCGGCCGAGCTCTCGGTCGCGTTCCTCCCAGCACGGGTGCATGGCGTAGAGCGATTTAGCGGGCGTGCCGGAGCTCTGCGCATGCAGGAGATGGTGCAAGGCGGGCATGAAATCCGGGTGGTACCCGGCGCGGGCCATCAAGACAAGGCCGTTGCGATCGGCCTCAATTTCCAGCTGACGGCAGAAGCGGCCCATGTCGGCGGAAAGCTTTTCGGAGTCCGCCCAGGAGGCCGAAGGAAGGCCTGGGTCGCCGAGCACGATCGTGGCGCGAGAGTTCTCCAGAGATCGCTGATAGAGATAGCGCCGGGCCCAGTCGCGGCGCACCACGTGCGTGATTTCATGTGACAGGATCGCCGCCCACAAACCTGTGCTCGCGCCGGCGAGTTGGGCGAGGCCGCTCTCCACAAGGACTGTTCCGTCTGGAGAAGCGTACGCGTTGAGTTCGCCATCTTCCACGATCCGGAGTTGCCATGCGAACTTTGGCCCTGGCGAGTTGGGCAGTTGCGCCAGCAGCCGTTCAAAGACGAGACGGCCAGCGGCATACCGGCCGGTCGCCGGAACACTTTGCGCCAGAAGCTCGGGACGCAATCGCGCAGCTGTTTGCATGTCGAGAGCGAAGTTTGGCGGGATCTCCGCGGAGTCCAGGGGTTGCTGGCTGTAAGCGGAAGCAAGACAGATAAGCAGGAAGCTCAAAAGCAGACGCAAGAAAGTTGCAGAACCAGCTTCCACGGGTTGCCTCCGCAGAGTGAGTTCTCGATTTCATTATCGCTCCCTTCGGCTGCCAGTTGAAGAAAAATCACTGAGCTTTTCACTGCACCAGCTCGGCGGTGCGCAGAAAGTCGTAGTTGCCGGCGGGATTCATCTTCAGGTTGCGTACGCGCCGCGTGTGCACCATGACGTTGTCGAAATACCACAGATTGATGTAGGGCAGCTCTTCGGCCAGAATGCGCTGCACTTCGGCATAAAGCGGCTTGCGCACAGCGGGATCGACGGCGCGGCGGGCCTGGTCGATGAGGGCGTCCACGTTGGGATTGGAGTAGAAGCCGCGGTTGGCGCCGTTGGGCGGGAATTTGGCCGAGTCGAAGGCGTATTCGAAAATGTCGGGGTCTTCATTGCCCCCGATCCAGCGCAGTCCGTACATCTGAAAGGCGCCGTGGGTCACGTCGGAGAAAAATGTGGCGAACTCGAAGCTGCGAATGTCGAGCACGATTCCGACCTGGCGCAACTGCTGCTGCATGACGGCAACCATAAGGCGCGTGTTTTCGTCGGTGGAAGTCTTCATCGTGATGTGAAAGCGCACGCCGTTGACCGCGGGATAACCGGCGGCATCGAGCAACTGGTTGGCCTTGGCCGGATCGTGCGGGTAGAGCGGGACATCTCCGTTGTAAGCCCAGCTCTGCGTGGGCAGAACGCTGTGTGCGGGTTGTACCTGGCCGCGCCAGAGATAGTCGATCATGGGCTGGCGGTCGAGCGCATAGGCCAGCGCTTGGCGAACGCGCACGTTCCTGAGAATGGGATCGCGCAGATTAAAGGCGAGATAGGCGAGACGCGTGCCGGGCGTGCGTTCCACCTCGAGAGAAGGCTCGCCGGTCAGAGTGACCACCATATCCGGAGTAAGGTACGCGTTGATGGCAACATCGGCGCTGCCCTTGCGCAGTTCGAGCGCCTCTGTGGTCGCGTCGGGGACGACGGCGAAGCGCACGCGGGCGAGCTTCGGCTTCTCGCCCCAGTAGTTGTCGTTGCGCTCAAGGATGACTTCGCGGTCGGTCTCGGCGCTGACGAAGCGAAACGGTCCGGACCCGATGGGATGGCGCGTCATTTCGTCGCCGCTGCCATCGGGGACGATGCCCATTGCGCCGTCGGAAAGATTCCAGAGCAAAGTCGCGTCGGCTTCCTTCATGTGGAAGATAACAGTCAGGTCGTCGGGCGCCTCGATGTGATCGACGAAGCGATAGGTCGCAGCCTTGACGCTGCGAATTTTGCCCTGGAGCAGGGAATCGAAGGTCCACTTCACATCGCGCGAGGTGAGCGGGCAGCCGTCCTGGAATCTCACGCCGGAATGGAGATGAAAAATGTAGGTGAGAGGATCTGGGATATCCCAGCGCTCGGCCAGGCCGGGAGCGACATTGAGATCATCGCCGCGTGACAGCAAATCGTCGAAGATCAGGCTGTCGATGCGCTCGGAGAAGGCGTCCATGCCGACGCGCGGGTCGAGGTTGGTGGGGCTGGACTCGATGATCATGACCAGGGTGTTGGGGTCGGGGCGGGAAGAGCAAGAAAGCAGGAACAAGAGCAGGAGTGCGTGCCCCGCAGCGGCAAAAGCCGTGAACCAAAGTGGGCGTCTGATCGCGGCGCTGAAGCACTTCACCCCAGTAAGCCAAACCCGGGCTTTCTGGGGACCCCGGCACTGCGCCACCCAAAAGCGCGGGGTCGGCACGAACCGCGTGGGGCGCGAAGGCCACTGCCTGAACGGGATGCTCCGCTTATCAGGCATAGGAGATCTTCCCTAAAATCGCCAGCCGTTTTGCGCCAGTGGCTGCGGGCACATTGGAAGGCCGGCGGTGCCAGGTTTCGTAAGCCAGCACGGCGAATGCAACCGCTTCTTTGGCTTCCGCCGGCAGGCCGAATTCGTCGGTGAAACGCACCTGGATGCCGAGAGGCGCGAGCGATTCTGCCAGCATGCCGACGAGAGTTGAGTTCTTGGCTCCGCCGCCGGAAAGAATTATTTCGCGCCAGGAATGCGGGACTATCTTGGTGTTGGCACCGCCGATGACAAAGCGCTGAACGGCATTGGTGATCGAGCGGGCCGTGAGTGCCGTGGCTGTGCACACGACGTCTTGCTTGCGGGCGCGACCGCAGCGACGGAAGAAGTCGTGTACAAATTCCCGGCCGAATTCCTCGCGGCCTGCGGTTTTAGGTGGGCGCGCGCGGAAAAATTGGTGGCGCAGAATTTGGCGAAGAACCGGCTCGAGGACTTCTCCGGACGCGGCGATCTTCCCGTCGCGATCGAAGGCACGGTGAAAAAGCTTTTCCGTCACGGCGTCGATGACCATGTTGCCCGGGCCGGTATCGAAGGCCATGACGCTGTCCGCGTCTGCACCGGCAGAAATTGCCGTGAGATTGGCAATGCCGCCGATGTTCTGCACGATGCGCCCGATGCGTGCATTGCGGAAAAGGAGGCAATCAAGATAGGGCACGAGCGGCGCGCCTTTGCCCCGCGCGGCAAGCTCGGCTGGGCGAAAATCGGAAACTACGGGTACCCCGAGACGCGCGGCGATGATTGCGGCCTCTCCGGTCTGCCAGGTCGCTGCGATTTTCCTTCCCAGGAATTTCTGCGGGTCACCCTGGTGATAGAGCGTCTGGCCGTGGCACCCGATCAGCTGGGCTTTCACTTTCAGTCGCCGCTCTGTGGTTTGCACGGCATCCGAGTAGAGTTCACCCAGCAGAAAGTTGAGGCGGGCGAGGTCGGCGACGCGAGCCTTCTCTGCGTTCATGGCGGCGAGAATCGCGGCGCGGACGCGGGCAGGATAGCAGAATTCGGCGTGGCCCAGCAGCTTGATTGTGTGGCGCGGGAACTCCTGCCCGCGCGCCTCGCCAATCTGCACAAGCGCCACGTTGACGCCGTCGGCAGAGGTTCCGCTCATGATTCCAGCTACGATCATTCTTTGCCAATCTCTCTCAGGGCGCTTTATGACAGCGCGGCCAGCCGCACCTGCTCGCCGAACTCCCACAGTTTGCGGGGCAGTTTGGCCAATGTTGCCGCTGACGGCGCTTTCGTTGGGCGCAAATTTTCAGCCCACTTCTTTTTGAACCTGAGAACATGCCGTTGGGCTTCGGCCGCGCTGCGCCGGAACGTCTTGTCATTCTCAGCTGCTTTGACCAGTCCCTCGTAAGCCTGCGTAACGTAATCCTCGTGGTGGCAGACGAGGCAAAGGTCGCATCCGGCGCGAATGGACTCGACTGCAGCTTCGCCCACCGGAGCCGCGGCCAGCACGCTGCCCATTTCGAGATCGTCGGACACGATCAGATCGCGATAACCGATTCGCTTGCGCAACAGGTAGGTGATCCACACGCGTGAAAGCGACGCCGGCGTGCGGTCGCGCGTGACCTGCGGATAGGCCGCGTGGGCAACCATGACGAACGGCAATTGACGGCGCAGGGTGCGATATGGCAGCAGGTCTTCGGCCCAGAGTTTCTTGAGCGGCTTGTCGATTACGGGCAGGTCGTGATGGCTATCGAGCGTGCCCTCGCCCAGTCCGGGGAAATGTTTGCCGCAGCCGAGCACGCGGGCCGAGTGCAGGCCGGCGAGAAAGTCATGGGCGTAGCGGGCGGTCTGCCGCGGGTTAGCCGAAACCGTGCGTGTGCCCATCACGCTGCGGGAAGCTTCAAAGGCGAGGTCGAGAACCGGGGCGAAATCGACATTGAAGCCAAGGGAGCGGCAATTGGCGCCGATGATCTCGCCATGCTTGCGGAAAAGTTTGGTGCTGCCGATGGCGAAGACGTCGGCCGCCGAGGGCGTGGGTCCGAAGACATCGCGGAAGCGGTCGACGGTGCCGCCCTCAAGATCGACGCAGGTGAACAGTGGCGTGGCGATACACTTCTGGCATTCGCGCAGCAGACTCCTGGTTTGCTGCGGGCTGTGAATATTGCGCGCAAACAGAATGACGCCCGCCGGCTGCAGCTGCGTGAGCAAAGATTCGAGGCGGGGCGTCATCTCGGCACCGTCGAAGCCGATGATGAGAAGCTGGCCCGGGCTGACCTGCGATCGTTTGGGCTGGCTCTTGCGCGACAGGCGGTTTCCTCCGGTCCTCTGTGGGTTAGATCTCTTTCTTCAATTCCGCCAGCAGATTCAGCGCTTCAAGCGGCGTCAGGCGGTTCAAATCCACTTCCCGCAATTTTTCGAGCACCGGCTGCGACAGCGCCGTGAAGATGGTCAGCTGTGCGGCTGGCGGAGTGGCGCCGGGTGAAAGATGGGCGGTAGCCTGCTGCTCAGCAAACTCGTGTTCGGTCAGAACCTCGCGGGCGCGCGTGATCACTTCCTGCGGCAAACCCGCCAGCTTGGCGACTTCGATACCGTAGCTGCGGTCGGCCGCGCCCGGCTCGACCTTGCGCAGAAAAACGATGCCGCCTCCAGTTTCTTTCACCGAGACGTGATAGTTCTTCACGCCCGAGAGTTGATCGGCCAGTTCGGTCAGCTCGAAATAATGGGTCGCAAAAAGCGTTTTGGCGCGCACGCGGGCGTGCAGGTATTCGACCGCGGCCCAGGCGATGGCCAAGCCGTCGTACGTCGCGGTGCCTCGGCCGACTTCATCGAGCAGAATGAGCGAGCGCGGCGTGGCCGTGTGCAGAATGGCTGCAGTCTCGGTCATCTCGACCATGAAGGTGGAGCGCCCGCGTGCCAGGTTGTCGCTCGCGCCGATGCGGGTGAAGACGCGATCAACCACACTCAGTCGAGCGGAGCGCGCGGGCACGAACGATCCCATCTGCGCCAAAATGACGATTAGCGCAGTCTGCCGCAGATAGGTGGACTTGCCACCCATGTTGGGGCCGGTAAGCAGAAGAATATTGTGGGTGGTCGAGTTCAGGTAAAGATCGTTGGGAACGAAGCGGTCGCTGGCCCCAACGCCGCCGGAGATTTCCTGCTGCTCGATGACGGGATGGCGGCCTCCGATGATTTCGATTTCGCCGGTCTGAGTTTTGGCGTCCGCCACGACGAACTGCGGGCGGCAGTAATTGCGCAACGCGGCAAGGTGCGCGAACGAAGCGAGTACATCGACTTCGGCGAGCGCGAGCGCGCTCTGGCGGATTCGCTTGGCTTCGGCCGCAATGGCGGTGCGCAATTCGGTGAAAAGGCGGCGTTCGATCTCGACGATTTTTTCCTGCGCATCAAGAATTTTGACTTCGTATTCTTTCAGTTCGGGCGTAGTGAAGCGCTCGGCGCCGACGAGGGTCTGCTTTCGCTCGTAGTCCTGCGGGACGAGGTGCAGATTCGGCTTCGATACTTCGATGTAATAGCCGAAGACGGAATTGAATTTGACTTTGAGTGAAGTGATGCCGGTGCGGCCGCGCTCGCGCTGCTCGATCTGCGCAAGGACTTGCTTGCTGTTCCGCGAGAGCTCGCGCAGTTCGTCGAGTTCGCGGGCGACTCCAGCAGCGATGACGCCGCCGTCGGCAAAGGTCAGGGGCGGTTCGGGGACTATCGTTTTTTCGATCTGCGAGCGCAGGTCGCCGAGTTCGTCGAGCGAAGCGTTGAGATGGGTGAGGCGGTCAGCGGACAGGCGCGCAACGGCGGCTTTGACCGACGGAATCTTCGCCAGCGACGCGGCCAGCGCCAGAACGTCGCGCGGGTTGGCAGTCTCCAGTGTGACGCGGCTGAGCAGCCGCTCCAGATCGAGGACGCCGTCGAGAGCGCGGCGCAATTCTTCGCGCGCGATGAGATTTCTTGCCGTGGCCGCAACCGCGTCGAGGCGGGCGTTGATTTCACCGAGATCGAGTGATGGCCGCAATAGCCATGCCCGCAGGAGCCGCTTGCCCATAGGCGTGACGGCGGCATCGATGGCGCGAAAGAGCGTAACACCCGCGTCGCTGCCGGCAAAGAGTGGCTCGATTAATTCGAGGTTGCGCACGGTAACGGCATCGAGCACGAGGCAGTTCTGCCGCTCGTACCATCCGATGCGGTCGACGTGATCGAGCGAGCCGCGTTGGGTGGAGCGCACGTAGTGCAAGATGGCTCCGGCAGCCGATGCAGCCGCGGTTTTGCCAGCCAGGCCGAATCCCTCGAGAGAAAGAACGCCCAAATGGTTTTCGAGCAGGGGAATGGCGTGGTCGGGCGAGAAAATCCAGTCGTCGAGAGGAGTGCCGGCACACCTGGAGGAAACATGTGGGGACAGCCGCCCCCGGTTGTCCGGCCGAGCGACGCTCGGCAGTTCGCCAGAGGATGCGTCCTCTTGCGTCCCTTGTTCGAATAGCGGTGCAGCGGAGCCATACAACAGCTCTTTAGGACCCAACTGCTCCAACTCCTCCTGCACGCGGCGCAGGGCGCCATCACCGCTGAACTCCGTCGCGCGGAATTCGCCGGTGGATAAGTCCAGGGCGGCGAATCCGACGCGATCGCCGACCTGCGCCAGAGCGGCCAGAAAATTGTTCTCGTCGGAGCCGAGCGACGAATCGGCCGCCGTGCCCGGCGTAACCACGCGCGTTACTTCGCGGCGCACGAGCTTCTTGGCAAGGCGTGGATCCTCCATCTGGTCGCAAATGGCAACTTTGAATCCCTTGCGGATTAACTTGCCGATGTAGCCCTCGGCCGCGTGATAGGGCACGCCGCACATGGGGATGGCCATCCCTTTTTCTTTGTTGCGTGAGGTGAGGGTGATTTGCAGTTCCTTGGAGGCGACGATGGCGTCGTCGAAGAAGAGTTCGTAGAAATCTCCGAGACGAAAGAACAACAAGGCGGTGGGATGTTCCTTCTTGACGGCGGCATATTGCCGCATGAGCGGAGTGGACGGCTCGGTCATCAGTTGTTGGGCAGACTTTGGCGGATTATAACAAAGCGCGCCGACGATTCTCTGCGGCATTTCGCATGCGCCTGCTGCAATTTTCAGCACGAAATGTAGTTGACTCCGGTTCGCGCTGAATGTTCTCCTTTGCCATGGAACTGCGCAAGGATCCAATCACGCGCTCCTGGGTGATCACCGGGGACGACGCTGCCGAAGCGAAGCCGAGCCCGGAATCACCCTGCCGGTTCTGTGCGGATGGTGGACAGGTGATTGCCGTCAGTCCGAAGAGCCCCGGCGCGCCGTGGTCCGCGCGATCGGTGGTGCATCCGAACCCGCTCTACCACATCGAGGGTGAGCCCGGTCGCCGTGGCGACGGCATTTACGACCGCATGCACTCGGTGGGAGCGCACGAGGTGTTGGTCGAGAATCCGCGCCACGACCGGCACTTGTGGCACGCGAGCGACGAGGAGATCGGACACTTCCTGCGCCTAGCCGCCGAGCGCATTCTTGATTTGAAGCGCGACCCGCGCATCAAGTACGTCAGCTTGTTCAAGGATTACGGCAAGAACGCCGGCCAGGAATTCAGCCATCCTACGTCGCAGCTGACGGCGACTATGTTCGTGCCGCGACGCGTGCTGTACGAATTGCGCGCAGGGCGCGAATATTTTGTGGCCAAGGAGCGATGCGTCTTCTGCGACATCGTTCAGCAGGAAGAGCGGCAGGCACTGCGCGTGGTGGAGGCGCGCGGAGACTATCTCGCGATTTGTCCCTATGCGCCGCGGGTGCCATATGAGACGTGGATTTTGCCGCGCAATCACGAGGCGTCATTCGAGCGCACCGGATTGAACAAACCGGGGCTCCGCGTGAACCTGGCGGCGCTTTTGCGGCGTACGCTGCAGCGAGTACGAACGATCACCGAGGAATTTCATCTGGTGCTGCACACCTCACCGAGCAGTTTGCACCCGTCGAAGAATCTGGGCTACTGGAAGACGATTGACGACGACTACCACTGGCACATTGAGATTCTTCCCGTGGTGGGTTCGAAGGCGCGGTCGTACACGTTCAAAGAAGTGTACTACTCGCCGGTGAGTTCGGAGACGGCGGTGAAGCAGCTGCGAGAGGCGAAGATTGAAGGGTGAGGGCATGATCATCCCAAACCCGCTCCCGCAGATCAGTTACGCTCTTGAGAAGTCGATAGGTCTATGGATCACTTTTTGGGCAATCCGGCACAAGGCGGGAGTGGATTACAAGCTGAGCGGTCGGATGCAAGCCCTTCGATGGGCAATGACTATTGGCTTTTTCGCGCTGACCTCGCTACCCGGGGCCGCTCTAGGCTGGGCTCGTATCTCTGCATTTCTCATCGGTCTTACATTTCTCTGCCGGCCCAACTTCGCCTATTACTTCGGCAGGTTGTTTGAGAAGTGGCCAACAACCGAGGGCCGAGTGAATTCGATCCAGGCGCAAGAAGGATCAAAGTGGGCGGTTGCTTATGACTTTGAAGTTGGTGGTGAACGATATGGCGGGCGCGATACTGTGGAATCGAAAGTAGCCATACGCGAACGTAGTTCCGCCGAGGACGCGTGGGTTTTGATACGGTATGATCCGCTAAACCCAGGCCGTTCGTCTCGTATTGAACAGAATTTGGACCGTAGCTAAGCGATATGTCGTCATCACACCCGCTGCTCGCAGCTTTGCTCGACTCCTGGGACCGGAACAACACCATCCTGCTCAACCTGCTCCGCATCATTCCAGAAGGCGGACTGGAAGTGCGGGCTATGAAGGGCAGTCCGTCAGTAGCGGAGATGTTCACGCACATCCACTACGTGCGGCTGGTGTTTGTCTCTGAGGACGCATATGAATTTGCCCGGCCGATGCCTGAGGGCGAGTGGAAGTCCGAACGTGACCCTGACCTCATCGCGCAAATGCTGAACGAGAGCGCCAAGGCGGTGCGGGACGCGGTGAAGGGCAGGTTGGAGGCCGGTCGGGAAATGGACCTGCATTACGACCATCCGATCCTTATGTTGCAGCACATGATCTGGCATGAGGGTTACCATCACGGTCAGATCAAGCTGGCGCTCAAGATGGCCGGTCTTCCGTTGGACAATAAAGTGGCGGGACCGGGCACCTGGCGCGTGTGGATGAACAAGACGAAGTGAGCGAAAGCCTGCGAAGCTTCTCCTGCTAGAATCCCTGCCGTTATGAAAGAGCTCCTGAGACATTTGTTGTGCTGCATGCTGTTGACCGCCGCTTGCGCGGCGCAGACGACGGCCACGTCCTCGAGTAAGCAGAAAGTCCTCTGGCAGAAGCTGGAGGCGAGTATCAACGACATCGACCAGCATCTCGATGGCGTGATGGGCGTGGCGATTGAAGACCTCGCGACCGGCGACCAGTTTTTCCTGCACGAGGACGAAGTGTTTGCCCAGGCCAGCTCGATCAAGATCACGGTGCTGGCGAATCCGTACGTGCAGGCGCAGCAGGGCAAGCTGAAGCTGACGGACTTGTACACGGTGCAGGCGTCGGATCTGGTTCCCGACAGCGACATCATGAACGGGCTGACGCCGAGCGTGACGCGTGTGACGCTGCGCGACCTGGCGACGATGATGATCGCGGTCAGCGACAACGCGGCGACGAATGTGCTGATCGACCGCGTCGGCATGGCCAATGTGAACGCCATGCTGGATTCCCTCGGCCTCACGCATACGCGGCTGCGGCGGAAAATGATGGACTTGGAAGCGGCGAAGCAGGGGCGGGAGAACATTTCGACGCCGCGCGAAATGATGGCCCTGCTCGAAGCCATCTACCGCGGGAAGCTCCTGAACAAAGAATCGACAGGAGATTTCTTCAAAGTGCTCAGCACGAACAAGGATTCGTGGATCCCGCGCGACCTGCCCGCCGATCTCAAGATCGCAAACAAGCCGGGATCGCTTGAAGCGGTGCGGAATGACTCCGGCATCGTTTCCGTCGAAGGTCGGCCGTATGTGATCCGCGTGATGACAGCCTTTCTGCGCAATGAGCGCGATGGGGAGGAAGCCATCAGCAAGGTTTCTCTGGCGGCGTGGCGCATGTTTGATCGACTGGCGCGCGCGACGGAGTATGGGCGGGTGGTGTCGCCAGGGAACGGGGCGAGGTGAGATCTACTTTGCCCCGACACTGCTCACGCGCGTCGGGGCCAGGTGCTGCCGCATGAGTTGCAGAGCGGCTTTGGCCTCGACAGGCTGCGAAAAATAGTAGCCTTGGCCGAACTCGCATCCCAACGCACGCAACTGCTCGACGTGCTTTCCAGTCTCGATGCCTTCAGCAATGACCTTGAGATTCAGCTTCCGGGCCAGCGTGATGATCATTTCGACGATCTCCGTGGCGGCGCGATCGACTTGCATTTCGCGCACCAGCGAGCGGTCGATCTTCAACGCATCGAGCGGGAACTGCCACAGGCCGCGCAGGGAGGAAGCGCCGATGCCAAAGTCGTCCATGATGACGCCGATGCCGAGATGCTTGAGGTGAGTGAGAACGGTGACGGTGAGTTTGGGGTCGGCGGCGGCGACGGATTCAGTCATCTCCAGTTGCAGGCGCGACGGGTCGACGCCGGTCTGGCGCAGGGCGTCCTGCAGATCGCTGGCGAGCCGGGCGTCGGAAAACTGGCGGGCGGAGACATTGAGCGTGACGTTGACCGGCTGCCCAGCGGCATTGTTGACGTCCCACTCGCGCAGTTGCCGGCAGGCCTGCAGCATGAGCCAGTGGCCGAGAGAGACGAGAACGCCGGTGTCTTCGGCAGCTTCAATGAAGCGATAGGGCGAGATCAATCCCTGCTGCGGATGGTCCCACCGCAGCAGTGCCTCGAGACTGACGATGCGGCGCGTGTCGAGCTCAACCACAGGTTGATAGAAGACGCGGAACTGACGGGCGGCGATGGCATTGCGCAGGTCCGCTTCCAGGCGCATGCGGCCTTCGGCGCGCGTGTGCATGGCCTCGTCGAAAACTTCGCAGCGCGATCCGCCCAGGCCCTTGGCGCGGCGCATGGCGACGGCCGCGTCTTTCAGGATATCTTCGGGCCGCTCGTGTTCCGGCGCGGCGAGCGCGATGCCGGTGCTGAGAGAGACGCGCACCTCACGACCGTCAATAAAGATCGGTTCGGCGACGGCGGCCTGGATTCGCTGAGCAACCCGCATGGCGTCGCTGGCGTCGCCGACGGTATCGAGCAGGATGGTGAATTCGTCGCCACCGAGGCGGGCGACCACCGCTCCGGGAGTGGGCGTGGCGGCGTCGGCACGGGCGAGCGAGTCGCCTTGCCGGAGGCTGGCTCCGAGGCGGCGGGAAATTTCCTGCAGCACCTGATCTCCTCCGGCAGTGCCGAGAGTCTCGTTGAAGACCTTGAAGTGATCAACGTTGCCGAGCAGCAGGGAATACTGGAGGCCGGGATCGCGGCGGGCGCGGGCAAAGGCCTGCTCCAGGCGGTCCAGAAAGAGGCGCCGGTTCGGCAAGCCGGTGAGCGGGTCGTGATAAAGGTTGTGCTCGAGCTGCTGCTCGGCGCGCTTGCGCTCGGTGATGTCGCGATTGACGATGACCAGCTTGGCGACGTTGCCGTTCGAATCGCGAACCGCGCTGGCCACGGATTCGAGCACGCGCCAGCTGCCGTCTTTATGCCTGATGCGATATTCGAGGCGCTTGCCCACGCCGGTTTCGCGCGCCTCGCGCGCGGCTTCCAGAACTTTGAAACGATCGTCCGGATGGATTTGCTCGAAGGCGGAAGTCTCGCCCAGTTCCGCGGCGGAGTATCCGAGAATTCTCTTGTAGGCTGGGCTGTTGTAGAGGCGCCGCCCTTTGACGTCGACCAAGGCGATCATGTCAGCGGCGTTTTCCGTAACGATCTGGAACAGTTCATCGCGCTGCTTCGCTTTTCGGCGTGTTCGGGAAATATGGAGCTGCTGCAATAAGACCAGAATAAACAGAAACAGGATGGCGAGCGCGCCAAGCGGAATCGATGGCCAGGGCAGATGCATGCAAAACTCTTCTGAACAAATATCGGCGCAACGGCACGACGGCATTAGCGAGGTATTACCTTGGTGCCCGTGCCGTGTGAGGCGGTGTCATCCCGGAGGCCGGCGCATTCCAACTAGCGAGCCGAGGGATCCGGCAGGCACAATATGCGACTCCGCGCGAGATCCCTCGCCTCGCTGGTTGGAACGCGAGGCTTCGGGATGACGCCAGTCGTAGGGCTGCACCAGCTTTGCCAGTCTGGCGTATTGGACTGCGGCGCGTCCATAATGTCGGCATGACGGTTCGCCGCCTGAAGACCTATGCCGGCGCACAGGGGTACGTCTACCAGTATTATTTTGTGGGCAGGCGTCCGGCGCTGGCCGATGATCCCACGGCTCCCGCCACCGAATTCGTCTTTGACGTGACTTCCGACCGCAAGCTGACCTACTCGGTGAGCGTGTTTCTTCCCCAAGCGGCGGTAGCGGCATGGGCAGCGGCGCATGGCCGTCCGTTGAACGAGGCCGAGCAATATGCTGCGGCGAAGATGCGGCTGTTCCGCGCCTTCGATGAGGTAGAAGATTTGAAAGAGCAGGGTCGGCGGCTGACGATTGACGCCGCGCTGCTCGAAGATGCCCTGGCGAGTCTGGGCGTAGATTAGCCGCATTCCTCCTGATCAATTGATCCGATGCAAACCTTCGGCATATAAAGTTAGCCGGAGTCTTCCTCGTGAAAATATTCCAATCCTTTCTGCTCGCGACATTGTTGATCGCGACGCCCCTGTGCTCGGCTGCCCGCGCACAGACTTCTCGCTGGTCTGAGCAGAAGGCCAACGAATGGTATGCGCAGCAGTCGTGGCTGGTGGGCAGCAATTACATCCCGAAGTCGGCGATCAACGAACTCGAGATGTGGCAGGAGGCGACCTTCGATCCGCAGGAGATCGACAAGGAACTGGGCTGGGCCGAGGGCCTGGGCATGAACACGATGCGCGTCTTCTTGCACGACCTGCTCTGGCAGCAGGACGCGGCCGGCTTTCGGAGTCGCATCGACGAATTTTTGACGATTGCGGCGCGGCATCACATTCGGCCGCTATTCGTATTGTTCGATTCCTGCTGGGACCCCCAGCCGCATCTGGGGCCGCAGCATCCACCGATTCCAGGCGTGCACAACTCGGGCTGGGTGCAGAGTCCGGGACGCGAGGCGCTTGCCGATCCCGGCCAGTATCCGCGGCTGAAGGCCTACGTGCAGGGCGTGGTAGGTGCTTTCGCGAAGGATGATCGCGTTCTGGGTTGGGACCTCTGGAACGAGCCGGGATCGGACATGACCGGAAGCTATCCCAAGACAGAAATGAAAATGGCGGACAAAATCGCCCGAGTGACGGCCCTGTTGCCGCAGGCCTTTGCCTGGGCGCGGGAGATGAATCCGACCCAACCGCTGACCAGCGGTGTCTACGAAGTGGACACCTCGCGCGACGAAAACGCCCAGGACGAGCTCGAGCGAATTCAGCTGCGCGAGTCTGACGTCATCACATTTCACAACTACAGCTGGCCGGAGTCGTTCAAGGACGAGGTCGCGTGGCTGCGGCGGTTCCATCGCCCGGTGATCTGCACCGAATTCATGGCGCGATCGGTCGGCAGCACGTTCGACACGATCCTGCCCATCGCGAAGCAGGAAAATGTGGGCGCGATCAACTGGGGATTCGTGGCGGGCAAGACGCAGACGTATTATCCGTGGGATTCGTGGCGGCATCCGTATATCCTGAGCGGTCTGCCCGTGTGGTTTCACGAAGTGCTGCATCCGGATGGGACACCTTATCGTCAGGCGGAGGTGGATTTGATCCGGCAGTTGACGGGGAAGCGGTAGATGATCACGTTAGTTCGATACAATCACTTCGCCATGAAAAAGATGATTCCAGTCTTCATCATCCTCACGCTTTGTTCTTTGACTGCTTGTAACAGGGCTGCCAGCCCAGCCGCACCAACGAGCGCAGCCTCTTCGCCGGCCAAGCCCGCCGATGCGGTGACGCAGAAGCTGCAGGAACATTCGGGGGCGAATGCCACGGATTGCGGACGGCTCGACATCAGCGCCACCGAAGCGCAACTCAAGACCGCCAGCGATTGTGCGCTGCAGGCGAGTCAAAGCAAACATCCGTTCTATGTGGCCTACGATATGCCGGGGATGAGCGTAGGCGTGGCCGGCGGCGCTGACGGCAAGCTATACACCGTGCAGTCGCAAGGGACGGGCACAGCGGCGACAGTGACTAGCGGCGATTGTCCAGCCCAGTTGCGCGTGGCTTCGAGCGGACGCGTCACCTGCTTCGCTCCCGGCGACATGGGCTCGATGGGAAGCGGGCACGGCGGAGACGTGTCAGGGATGGCAAATCCGCACGCATCCGGCGGTGCGATGCAACCCAGCCACAAGCCGTAAATGTTGAACCAGGGAATGTGGACGCCACGAGATCGGAAACGGCCCGTTCTGGTCATCTTCGGTGGACTTCCTGGCGTGGGCAAAACCGTCATTGCCCGCAAGTTAGCCCGGCAAATTGACGCCGTTTATGTCCGCATCGACGGCATCGAACAGGCGCTGCGTGAATCCGGAAAAATCGCAGGCTCGCTCGACGATGCTGGATATCGCGTGGCTTACGCCGTTGCCGAAGAGAACCTCTGCCTGGGCCGCACCGTAGTGGCCGACTCGGTCAGTCCTCTCACGGTTACACGGAATGCCTGGGTCGAAGTTGCGAAGAGAGCGCAGGCGGTAGCCATGGAAGTCGAAGCGAAGTGTTCTGACGTGAACGAGCATCGGAGACGGATCCAAGCGAGGGCTGGCGACATTCCCGGCCTGCATTTGCCCACTTGGGAAGAAGTGGTCGCGCGTGAATACCAGCCGTGGGACCGCGCGCACGTTGTGATTGATACTGCCGTGGATACCGTGGAGCAGGCCGTTCGGACCATTCGCACAGTTTTAGAAAACGGCGAAGCGAGTCCGGAACAAGGGGTTAAGTACAACTTGTGATTCTAATCACACCCCTAAGTGACGGCGTTTGTTTGCGTTGTCCCTGCGCGGCAGGAATAATGACAGCGTTGCTGGAAGGTCCGTTCCGGGTCCGCGAGTTGGGGTAAACTCAGCAATTCCGGACGTTGTGGGTTATGCCGGTTGGGTTAAGCGGGTTGGGTTGAGCGAATAAAGACAAGAAGGCCATCCATGTCACTGCTCTGGCTGCGCTTCGCACTGGGTTGCTACTTCATCGGGCTGATTTATGCCTTTGTGGCCCTGAGCCGCACCAGTGACTTGTTCAGCCGCATCGCCCTGCATGCGGCCAGCCTGGGCATGGTGTTTCACTTCGTGTCGCTGGTGGAAGTTTTCGTTTCCGGACAGTTCGTTTGGGCTTCGGTGCACAACGGGGAGTCGCTCCTGGCGTTCATCTCCATGTGCTTCTTCATGATCATCTATGCCATTTATCAGACGACTTCGCCGGGGGTGGTGGTCTTCCCGGTGGTCTTCTTCCTGACATTCGTGGCGGCTGCGGACCAGCAACCGGTGCTACTGACGGCGTTTGTTCAGCGGCGGGGATGGCTCGGCGCACACATAGTCCTCATCTTCATCGGATACGCGGCCTTGCTGGTGAGCTTCGGCTCCAGCCTGCTGTATCTGTTGCAGGAGCGGCGGCTGAAGTCGAAGAAACCGACCAGCCTGATTTCGTTCCTGCCGGCGCTCGAGGTTATCGACCAGATCGGCTACCGCTCGCTGCTCTTAGGCTTCCCGTTCATGACGCTCGGCCTCTTGACCGGTTCGGTGGTCGCGCTGACCACTTACGGGCGTGTGGATTTTCTGGATCCGAAGATTTTGCTCTCGGTGCTGATGTGGGCCGTGTATATGATCATGGTCTTCACGCGCTGGAATTCGGGATGGCGGGGTCGCCGCGCCGCGATCCTGGCCAGCTTTGCGTTCGTCGCCGCACTGGCTGCATGGGCGGCTAATTATTTCTCGACGATTCACAGGTTCGCCTCATGAGATACCAGCTTATCGGACTGAATCATAAGAGCGCGCCGCTGGAGGTTCGCGAGAAGCTCGCGATTCCGGAGTCGCGCCTGCCCGATACCTGCCGCGACCTGACCGCGTACCCGGGAATCGAAGAGGGCATGGTGATTTCGACCTGCAATCGCGTGGAAGTCGTGACCCATACGACAAACGGGTCGGCCGATCTGCGGGGATTTCTCCACGAGCATTTTCATCTGAAGCCGGAAGAGCTTGACCCGCACCTGTATGAATTCCGCGAGAAGGATGCGGTGCGGCATATCTTCCGCGTGGCCGCTAGCCTCGATTCGATGGTCGTAGGCGAGGCTCAGATTCTCGGACAGGTCAAGGAGGCCTATGCTACCGCCCGCGCCGTGGGCGCCGTGCGCGGGCAGCTGGATCAGCTTTTCAGTCGCGCCTTTGCTGTGGCCAAGCGGGTGCGGACCGAGACCGCGGTGGGATCGTCTTCGGTATCGATCGCGTCGGTCGCGGTGGAGCTGGCCAAGAAGATTTTCGGGACTCTGCAAGGCAAGAACGTCTTCATTGTGGGCGCGGGCAAGATGAGCGAACTCGCGGCCCGCCATCTGATGGCGCACGGCTGCGCTTCAATCTTCGTGGCGAATCGCACCTACGACCGCGCCATCGGCCTGGCACAGAAATTCAACGGGCAGGCGATCAGGTTTGAGGATTTGTATTCGACCTGCGACCGTGCCGATATTGTCATCACGTCAACGGGCGCGCCGCATGCCATTTTCCGGCGCGAGCACGGCGAGCAGTTTCTCTCCCGCCGCAAGAACCGGCCGATGTTCTTCATCGATATCGCGGTGCCGCGCGACGTTTCGCCGGAGATGGCAAAGCTGGATGGTATCTTCACCTACGACATCGACGACCTGCAGCAGGCGGTGGCCGGCCACATCGCTGACCGGCGAAAGGAAGCCGAGCGCGCCGAAGCGATCATCGCGAGCGAAGTGGAGAAGTTTGAAGCGCGCGCCCATACGCTCGACGTGGTGCCAACGATTGTGTCGTTGCAGGATCATCTGGAAACCATCCGCCAGGCGGAGATTGATCGCGTGCGCGGCCGCATGGGCCAGCTGACGCCGGAGCAGGAAATGGCGGTCGAAGCGCTAACCCGCGGCATCATCAACAAAGTGATGCACACGCCGATCACAACGCTGAAGTCCGCAGCGCGAGAGTCCGAGGCAACGACGATCGTGGATGTGTTCCGGCGGTTGTTCAACCTTCAAGTGAAACCGAAGGAGTCTCCCGCAGACGTAGCGGCGAAGAGGGACGAAGTGGGGACGCGGCACTAATGCCCCGTCTTCGCATCGGCTCGCGCGGCTCGCAGCTTGCCCTCTGGCAGGCCAACTACATCTCGGCGCTGCTTCGCGGTCGCGGACATGAAGTCGAAATCGAGATCATTCACACCACTGGCGACAAAATCACCGACGTTGCGTTGGCCAAAGTCGGCACCAAGGGCATGTTCACCAAAGAGATTGAAGAAGCCCTCGCCGCCGGCAAAGTCGATCTGGCAGTGCATTCGCTGAAGGACTTGCCGACTGAACTTCCTGCCGGATTCGAAATCGCCGCCATCACCGAAAGACAAGACCCGCGCGACGCCTTCTGCTCGCGAAAGTACTCCAGCATCGACGATCTGCCGAGGGGTGCGCGCGTCGGGACCTCCAGCCTGCGGCGCCAGGCGCAGCTGAAGGCCATCCGGCCCGATCTTGAGATTCACCCTCTGCGTGGCAATGTGGACACGCGCCTGCGCAAGCTTGAGCAGGGAGAATATGACGCCATCATCCTTGCTTCTGCGGGGCTGAAGCGCCTCGGCAAGAGCGAGTTGATCAAGCAGATTATTCCCGCAGAAGTCATGTGTCCCGCGGCAGGGCAGGGTGCGCTGGGCATCGAAATCCGGGAAGGCGATGCGAAGACACGAGAGCTGCTGTCTTTCTTGGATAATCCACATACTCGTGCCGCGACCACCTGCGAGCGCGCGTTGCTGAGCAGTCTGGGCGGCGGATGCCAGGTCCCGATCGGTGCTTTCGCCGAAATGCGCAAAGGCAAACTGCATCTCGATTCGATCGTCGCCGATCCCGACGGAACGAAGCTTTTGCGTGATTCGCGCGATGGGAATGATCCCGTGAAGCTGGGCAGCGATGCCGGCGCCAGTCTCCTCAGCCGCGGCGGCGACGCCATTCTTGAAGCCGTGTACGGCCGCGGACTGGCCGTTCCGCCCCAGCCATAACTCCGAATATGATTGGCGAATATCGACTGCCCCTGGCGACAGCCGCATGAGCTCCGGCAGATTTCTCCTTAAATTGCTTGGCGGGACCGACACGACGCATTTGCGCCGCTGGGTGAACCTCTGGCCGCCTTTTCTCGGCGCGGGCATTCGGGTGACGCACATCGCGTCCGACATGAAATCCATCGACGTCGAGATGAAGCTGCGCTGGTGGAATGCAAACTATGTGGGCACGCACTTCGGCGGATCGCTCTTTGCCATGGCCGACCCCTTCTATATGCTGATGCTGATGGCGAATCTGGGCCGCGAATACATTGTGTGGGACAAGGCGGCGACCATCCGCTACCGAAAACCGGGGCGCGGGAAGGTGCGCGCAGAGTTCCGCCTTAGCGACGGGCAGATCGACGATATTCGGGAGAAGCTGAAGATGCTGCCCAAGTACGAGCCCGTGTTCACGGTGGAAGTGAAAGATGAGGAAGGAACAGTGATTGCGGAAGTAGAGAAATTGCTGCATATACGCAGAAAAGACGTGAAGCTATAACCAGAGAGGGCACAGAGGAATGCAGAGGCCCTCTGTGAAACTCCGTGTCCCCTGTGGTCCAACGCATTCAACGCTGCCTCAGAGAGAGGCCGAGGAAAGCTTGTACATTCCTGAACATTTCCGGGTTCGTGAGTATGCTACGGCGATCGCGTTCATGGGCGCGAATCCGTTCGCGATTCTTGTGTCATCCACTATGGATGGGCCTTTCGCGACGCATCTGCCGCTGGTCGTCCGTGAGGTTGACGACAAGCTGATTCTGCGTGGGCACGTGGCGAGGGCTAATCCGCACTGGCGCCATCTCGAGCAGCAGCCGGAGTGCCTGGTGATCTTTCATGGCCCGCATGCCTACATCTCTCCAACGAATTACGCGACGCGGGAGAATGTGCCTACGTGGAATTACGGCGCTGTCCACGCCTATGGTACGGCGCGTGTGTTTTCGGCGCCCGAGGAACTGCTCGGCATTCTGAATGAACTGGTTCCTTTGTTCGAGCCGGCATACGCCGAGCAATGGGCCAGCCTGAGCCAGGCGTACCGCGAGCGCATGCTGGGCCACATTGTCGGCTTCGAAATTGCCGTTACGAAGATCGAGGGCAAGTTCAAGCTCAGCCAGAATCGCACGAGAGAAGAGCAGGAGAATGTAATCGAATCTCTCATCGGCGCTGCGGATACCGCGGTGTCCGGTACGGCGCGGCTGATGCAGTCGCAGGGGCTGGGTACGAAAGCGGGACGAGAGAAGGGAAAAGCATGACGGAACGATCGAAAGCGCGGAATCAGAAGGGCGCGTTAGCCGGCGTGCGTGTGCTGGTGGGCCGGCCGCGCCATCAGGCGGGCGCGCTTTCGGCCGAGTTGCGCGAGTTGGGCGCAAGCGTGATCGAAATTCCGTTCATCGAAATTCGCAAGCCACGGTCGTTTCGCGCGCTCGATTCGGCTTTGAAAAGTCTCGCGAGCTACCACTGGCTGATTCTGACCAGCGTAAACGGCGTCGAGGCCATGTGGGAGAGGATGTCGAAGCTGCGGATCGCACAAGGATCGCTCGATCATCTGCGCATTGCGGCGATTGGCCCGGCGACGAAGAAGGCAATCGAGCAGCGCGGCGCGAAAGTGGACGTGGTTCCGAAAGAATATGTCGCCGAGTCGGTGGTTCGCAGCTTGAGGAAGAAGGTGAAAGGGAAGCGCGTGCTGTTGGTGCGCGCGAAGGTCGCGCGCGACGTGATTCCGCGCGAACTGCGCAAGGCCGGAGCAGACGTCGAGGTGGTGGAGGCTTACGAAACAGTGGTTCCGCAAAGTTCGCGCACCCGGCTGCGGGCGGCGCTTAAGAATTCCAGGCGGCGACCGCACGTTGTAACGTTCACCAGTTCTTCGACGGTGAAGAACTTCGTGGAATTGCTCGGGCGAACATCGCGCCGGCAACTTCACCGGATCCGCGCGGCTTCCATTGGGCCGGTCACCTCTGCGACCTTGCGCGAACTCGGCCTGAAGGTCGACATCGCAGCCAAGGAGTTCACCATTCCGGGGCTGGTTGCGGCGATTGCGAAGTCGTTCGCAGCTGGCGCACAGTAATCGCCTACTCCGTCACCGAGCAACTGCAATCGGCGGGCACGACGTGGGCCAGCAGAAAATCTGCGACCCGCTTGTAAGCGTCAATCTGATTTTCCACGCGAGCGAAGCCGTGGCCTTCGTTCTCGTAAATCTTGTAATCGACCTTTCCGCCGCGCTTTTTGATGGCATCGACCACCTGCTGCGTTTCTGATTTGGGGCAGCGAGGGTCGTGTCCTCCGGCGAGCAGGATCAGCGGCGCCTTGATCTGATCGATGAAGTTGATCGGCGAGCGGTCCTCGTAGAGCGCCTTGTTCTTCACCGGATCGCCCATGGTGGCGAGATCGGACTGCCGCAGGACGGGATCTTCGTTTTCAATTTCTGTAAACCAGTTCACGAAAGGAACGATGGGCACGCCCGCAGCCCAGACGTCGGGCGCCTTGGTCACGGCCATCATGCTGAGATAGCCGCCGTAGCTTCCGCCCATCACGGCGATTTTTTTCGGATCGAGATGACCGGTCTGCTTGATGAAGTCGACGCCGGCGAGGACATCCTGCAAATCGCCACCGCCCATGTCGAACAGATTGGCCTGCTGAAATTCTTTGCCGTAGCCGGTTGAGCCGCGATAGTTGGGTGCGAGCACCATGTATCCCTGGTTGGCAGCGTACTGGATGAAGCGGTTGAAAGAATTCATGGTCTGCGAAGTGGGGCCGCCGTGTATGTACATGATGGCCGCGTTCTGTCCGTTGCGGGCCATGTTGTAAGGAACGTACAGAAACGCCGAGATCGTCCATTTGCCGTCGCGGCTGGGATAATGCACCACGTAAGGCTCGACCATGTCCTCAGAGCGCAGGCCGGCAACGAGAGAATGCGTGATCTGCTGCGACTTGCCGGTGGCGAGGTTGTAGACCCACAGATCGCCCGGAGCAGTCGGGCCGTTGTGGTTGTACAGCAGGCGCTGGCCATCGGGACTAAAGGCGGAAGGCCCGCCCGCAGGCTCGTTTACGCCCTTAGGGATGGCGAGCGCGGTAGATTTTCCGGTCGCGATTTCGTGCAGACAAATTTCTACGTTGCCGTCGACGTTGGCGGTGAAGGTGATGGATTTGCCGTCGGGCGAGAACTCGCTGCCGTGAATTTCCCATTTGTCTTTGGTGAGCCAGGTGATTTTCTTGGTCGCGACCTCGAGCAGGCCGATGTTCTGATAGCCGTTAGCGGCATTCGAGGTGATGAGTACGCGCTTGGCGTCGGGCGAAAGATCGTTGGCAGTGAAGCGCTGCTCGCCTTCGTGGGGCGTGAGCAGCGTGCTTTGGCCAGTGGTGACGTCGGCGATGAAAATGTTGGAGTCCGTGCCCTTCGCCTGTGTCTGGGTGTAGACGATGAACTTGCCATCCTTCGACCAGATGGTGCCGTAGTTTCCCTTATCCTGCGGCGTCCCCGTCGTGATGTGCTTCACCTCGCGCATGATCATGTCGTATACGTCAATCTCATACGACGCAGACGTTTTCGGCTTTACTTCATACGCGAGATAGCGACTGTCTGGAGACCATGTCGGATTTACTTCCGCAATCTCCCGCGTCTGCGTGACATTCACCACGCGCCCCGTCTTCGGTGACACCAAAAAAATGTCCCACTGCTCGTCGCCGTCGTAGTCGGACTGATAGGCGATCCATTTGCCGTCGGGCGACCACGCGGGGGCGGTCTGCCGCTGGTCGCTGACGGTGAGTTGCTCGGGCCAGCCGCCATCGGAGGGAACAAGCCACAGATTGTTGCGACCGCTCATGTTGGAGACGAAGGCGATCATCTTGCCGTCGGGCGACCACGTGGGTCGGCCGACCTGGCGCGTCATGTAGAGCTTTTCGATAGTCATGTCGCGCGGCTCGACCTGCGCGTTGGGCTTGGAAGAGATCTTCGTGGGATCGGTGACGGCCTGGGGCGGAGTCAGAGTCTGGGCGTAAGCTTCAGAAACAAGAGTGTTCATCAGCGTGACCATAGCAAACAGGACGAAAGTGCGCATGGTTCCAGAAAACCTCGCGAGAGATTGAAGAAAAAGTCTAGCAAAGAATCCATCTTCCAAAAGGAAGCGAGCCGGACACGCGGTTGGTTGCGGCGCAAAGAATGCGCCGCATCGCGCGGCTCGCCCAGATCCTTCGCTGCGCAAAAGAGGCTCGCTCAGGATGACAAGCAAACTGCACCGGTCTACGCTTTGGCGCCCTTGTGCGTGTCGACCGTGCTCCACGTTTTATCGGCGGCGTGGCAGAGGTTTTCGAGTGCGCACTCGGCGCAGCGCGGCTTGCGGGCGTAACACAGCTTTCGCCCGTGCCAGATGACCTGGTGAGAGAAGAGGATCCACTTGTCGCGCGGAACGATTTTCATCAGATCCTGTTCGATTTTCTGGGGATCGTTCTGCGTGGTTAGCTCGAGGCGGCGTGAAATGCGGTGCACGTGCGTGTCGACGACGACGCCTTCGGCCTTTTTGAACCACGTGCCCAGCACGACGTTGGCGGTCTTGCGGGCCACGCCGGGGATGGTGAGGAGCTTGTCCATTTCATCGGGCACCTGGCCGCCGAAGTCGCTGACGATTTTCTTCGCTGCGCCGACAACCGATTTCGACTTGTTGCGGAAAAATCCCGTGGAGCGTATGTCGGGTTCGAGTTCCTCCGGCGTGAGCGCGGCAAAGGCTTCGACCGTGGGATACTTGCGAAACAGCTCCGGCGTGACGCGGTTCACATTCACGTCGGTCGATTGCGCGGAAAGAATCGTTGCCACCAGCAACTCCCACGCGCTCGAATGGGTTAGAGCGCAGGTCACGTCGGGATAGAGCTGGTCGAGCCGCTTCAGAATCTCTGCCACGCGTTCGGGAGCGATGGGATTGTAGCTGCTCGGCTTCCCCGCAGTCTGGCCCGCAACCTTGCCGGCGCGAGCTGGCACCGGCTTCGTGCTGGCCTTCTGCCGCTGTTGCGGGGCAGCTTTGCTGCGTTGCTGGGCCGGCCTGCCTGGAGTGACGCTTGCACGTACTCGCGTCGTGCGGACTTTGTCCTGGCGGCCGGTGCGGGCGGGCTGGCGGGGCACGACTCCTCGGGGCATAGCAATCCTTTCTTTTCCGTCAGTCCTGGCGATCAGTCCTTGCGGGCAGTGCCAGCCATCATAGCAACTGGCAATTGCGGATTGCCAATGGCTGATTGCTCTGCCGGGGCACGCGGATCGCAGCCGCAACGCAACCTTAGCTGCGAAAATGACGACTCGAGATCGCGAATCGAGGGCCGTTCAACTCAGGAATTGGCAAGCCGTACGCTGTCCCTAAGTAACCTCCCTGGCAATTGACGCGTGCGGTGGGCCTCGGTACTCTGGAGGCAGACTCGACTTAGGAAAATACAGTGGCCGTGAATTTGATTCAGCTCGGGCAGGTCTGGCGCAGCGACGCCGACGGCCAGGACTACCTGGTCACCAAGGTTTACAACGAAGTCTTCACGCAATACGCCATGCTGCGTCCGGCGGGAATCACGGCGCCCAATGCTCCTACGGTACGCGTGAAAGTTTCGAAGACTCCGCAGGGCGCAACTCTACCCGGCTACGCCTTTACCCAGGACGGATCGTTCTAGAAGCAGTTATCAGCACCGTGTACCGCGTTTGCGGGGTTCCCTCAAATTCTCCTGCTTCCGATACACTAAGAACGCAGCCTGCAGGCTATCCACGCTTTTCACTGAGAACTGGGTACTGACAACTGCTTTTCCATGACTGAGAAAATCCTGGCAATCATTTTTGTGTTCGTAAAGTCGGTCGTTGCCGTGACGGGGTATGGCGGCATCGCCATTCTGATGGCGATCGAGTCGGCGTGCATTCCGCTGCCTTCGGAACTGATCATGCCGTTCGGCGGATATCTCGTGTTCGAAGGTACATTCAAGCTGCTGTGGGTAGCGACGGCGGGGGCGATCGGGTGCAACCTGGGATCGCTGGTGGCCTATGAGATCGGATTCTACGGGGGGCGCCCGCTGGTGCAGCGTTTCGGCCACTGGATTCTGATGACCCGACGCGAACTGGACTTTGCCGACCGCTTCTTTGCGCGCTGGGGATACTTGGCCGTTTTCATCGCCCGGCTGTTGCCCGTGATTCGAACATTCATTGCCCTGCCGGCAGGCGTGGCGCGTATGCCGCGTGGCCGCTTCCACATCTACACGTTCCTGGGATCGTGGCCGTGGTGCTTCGGCTTGGCTTGGCTCGGGATGAAGCTGGGCGAGAACTGGCGCGAGCTGGGCAAGTACTTCCACAAGTTCGACGCGGTGATCGGAGTGGCGCTGGTGGTTGGATTCGTGTGGTTCGTGTGGAATCACTGGCAAAATCGGATCAGGCAAGAGGGCGCAGAGGTCAGTGGTCAGTAGCGTCGGGGTCGGTATGCTGTGAGCTGGATCAAACGAAGCCCGTTTCGAAGCCCGGCGGAGGCCACCGGGCGCATGATCGAAATCCTTGCGCTCGAAGGTCAGCGTGTTGGCGAGCCACTGACCTCGGCGGAATGCGAGATCTTGGCCGGCACGGGCGTAATGTCTGAAGAGCTATGGACGAGAGCGCGGGGACTGATCGAGCGAGTTTTCGAGGCTGAGCGCGAATCGGAATCGGACCCTCGCAATTTCTGCGGCTCTATGGAGTGGGCAAGCGATGCGGCCTGGTCGAACGTGGTGGAGCTCACGTACCAGGTTGTGGACGGGCTTAGGCCAATCCCGCGCCTGCCGGGCTGGGCCAGGGTAAAAGACAAGATTGCGTTGGTTGGATGCGGATTCCTCGTGGTGCTCTTGATGCTCGCCGGGGTGATTGCGAGCGGCTTCATTTTTCACTGGAAATGACCGGCTTAGCCAGCTGTGACGCGACAATCTGCCATTTTTCGCCGCGTTTCATCACCACATCCGAGTAGACATAGCGCACGATGGTGCGCTGGCCCTCCCGCTCGATTTCGTCGTTTTCCGAGCCGTGAACCATGGCCACATCGTCCCGCAGAAACCGCACCTGGCGGCCGGTTGAGGTCATGGAAAGGAATCGGATCGCGCTGGAGGTCAGGTGGCGAATCAGATCCTGCCGCGTCGAGGCATGTCCTGACTCGTCGTACTGAATGTAGTCTTCGGCGTAGATGCGCTCGAGTTCGGTGACATCGGCAGCTATTAAGGCGCGGTCGCCGTCGTCAAATAGCTTTAAGATTTGCTGTGCGTCTTCTTTCATCGTCGCTCGTCCCAGGTGACGCTTGCCACCTCATGCGGCTAGGGATCCTTCGACTGCGCGCGGGCGTCACGTTCGTGAAGCCCGCGCTCCGCTCAGGATGACAAATCGTCTTGTCTGATTTGTGTCGTCAACCATCTTGCCGCTGATCGCCGCTTAGTGTACAAGCAAAGGACTCACCGATCAGGAGGTCAGCATGTATCGCGCCTTTGCTGCACTGGTATTCATTGCCGTTTCTTTGCCAATTCTCGCCAGCGCTCAATCCCCAGCTACGACCGACCGGCCCTTTGTCGTCGAGTATTACTACAAGACAAAATGGGGGCACGCCGATGAATTTCTGAAACTGTTCAAGAAAAATCATTATCCGCTACTGAAGAAGGAAGTGGAGATGGGCCGCATGGTCAAAGTCTGGATGGACCAGCCGCGCTATCACACGACCGAAGACGGCCGCTGGGATTTCCGCGTCACCATCGTGTTCAAGAATGCAACCGTGGCCAACGAGCCGTTCGACGAAGAAGCTCTGAAGAAGCAGTTGTGGCCCGATCAGGAGACCTACACGCGCGACGAGCAGCGGCGGTTCGAGATTCTCGACGCGCACTGGGACTTGCCGGTGCGGGGAGTGGACCTCGACGCAAAGTAGGATTCACCGCCGAGGGCGCAAAGAGCGCTGAGGGGAAAACAAGCCTAGGTCGAAAAGGTGAGTGGTTAGGAGCGGCTGGTTTCTCGGGGAAAGTCCCACAACTTCTCGGCGTCTTCGGCGGTAACAGTTCAATCCAGCTTTAGGTAGTTGCCGATGATCTTCTCGTTCCACTTCCAGGGCAGAAGGCGCTTCATGGCGAGCTGAATCTTTGCGTCGCGGCCCACCAGGTAGCGAAGCTTGGGCTGTGGATCTTGCGCGATTTTCGCAATCAGGCGTGCAACAACGATCGGATCGGCCTTCGGGATCTTCTGAATCACGGAGCGCATACGCAGACTGCGCTGAAAGTTCGGAGAGCTGTTCTTCGTGGCTTCTTGTCCCATGACCGCACCGCGCGTCCATATGTCCGTTTGAAACGAACCCGGCTCGACCAGCACCACGTTGATGCCGAGCGAGCTGACCTCCATGCGCAGCGATTCCGTCCAGCCTTCCAGAGCGTGCTTTGAAGCGGAGTAGCTGCTCACGCTTACCGCCCCGTGCAATCCGGAAATAGACGAAATCTGAATGATGTGTCCCGAGCGCTGGCGGCGCATGACCGGCAGTACGGCCTTGGGCACAGCCACGGCGCCGAAGAAATTGGTTTCGAACTGCAGGCGCAGTTCTTCCAGGCTGATGTCTTCGGCGAATCCGCCGACGGCGAAGCCGGCGTTATTGATCAGGCAATCGACACGGCCGTAGTCGCGCACGACACTCTCAACGAACGCAGGCAGCGCCTCGAAGTTCGTGACATCGAGGAAGCGACTGTCTATCTTGGCACTCACTCCCGCCGCCGCTGCAGCCTGGTCGAGCCGCTCGCGGCGGCCCAGGTCACGCATGGTGGCTACGACGCGGAATCCCGCGCGGGCCATTTCGATGGAAGTCAGCAATCCGAAGCCGCTGGAGCAGCCGGTGATGATCGCGACAGGTTCAGTCATGGCAATGGCTTACCACAGGTTCGGCACGAGCCGTAGGTGCAAGAAAAGACAGGAGAAAAAACTGCGCTGCCGCACCAAAATAGTGGGAGAATATACTGCGAAGGCCGATTTGTCCCCACGCAAAAGCTGCTGAGGCGAAAGCGTCGGCGGACGAAGCGCGCGAAGGAGGCCAAGATGCTCGCCTCAAGAAATCGCCTGACGCGCAATCCCTACTTTCACTTTCACCCGCTCCACACGATCTTTGCGCTGCTGGGGTCGCTGATCCTGTTTGCGCTGCTGGTGTGGTTTCTGGCCGTGCCTGCGCGGTAGCGCGCAATCGGGCCGCGGCGGTCTGCCCTGTCGTGTGCAGGGCAGCAATGTTACACGCGGGTAAAAATCACGCCGGAATTTCTCTATCGCATCGATCGAAATTTGGAATTAGACAGAATCCCTAGCGGTCAACTAGGGTAAGTGCATGGACTCTTTTCTAGCGACGGAAGATTCCCACGTTGATGTGCTGCACGAAATCGGCGTGCGTTTGGGCATGGCCGATGGCTTTTACGAGGTGCTGGCCCGCGTGGTGGAATTCGCATCGGCACTGGTGAAGTGCGACTCCTGCCTGATTTACGTGCTGGAAGAAGACGAACTGGTGCTGCGGGCGTCAAAGAATCCGCATCCCGACGTGCTCGATTGCCTGAAACTGCGTGTGGGGCAGGGGATTACAGGATGGGTGGCGGAGAACGCCGAGCCGGTGGCGATTTCGAAAAAGGCGGCGCTCGATCCTCGTTTTCGAGCTTTCCAGGAGCTGCCCGAGGACAGCTACGAGGCATTTCTTTCGGTGCCGCTGATGTGCCGCGGCCGCGTCGTGGGCGTGATTAACCTGCAGCACCGCCAGCCTCACGTTTACCGCCCGCGCGAAATTCGCATGATTTCCACCATTGGATTTCTGGTGGGTGCAGAGATCGAAATGGCGCGACTGGAAGAGGCAAATCTAACGCTGGCCGAACAGCTGCAGACGCGCAAACTGGTCGAACGCGCCAAGGGCATTCTGCAGCGCGAACTGGGACTGGACGAAGAGCAGGCCTACCTGACGCTGCAGAAGCAGAGCCGGCAGAAACGGCGTCCGATGCGGGAGATTGCCGAAGCCATCATTTTGAGCGATGAGGTGAAGGGGAACTCGCAGAACGTGCGAGCACCTGCGTAATCTTCGCACCCTCCAACTGTGCTGTATCCTTTTCCCATGATGGCGATCCGAGTCGGTGCTTTTCTTCTGCTGGCTGCGATGGCCAGCGCGCAGACCACCTACACCAAAACCGACGAACCTAGCCCAAACGAGCCGAAGCTTCCGGTGGTCGACAGTAAGGCATGCCCGGGCCCGAGCCGGCGCGTGGATGGCGTGACGGAGCCGGTTGCCGTGAGAATCCAGAAAACTGAGCCGATGTATTCGACGTGGGAAGAAAAGCGGACTGCCGTTGCCACGCTCAAGGTGGGCGAAGAGGTGAAAGTCTGGGCGGGCGTCAATGTGGTACGGGAACCCAACAAGGCTCGAGTTTTACAACCGAGCGAGCCGGATGAAAAACCGGTTCTCAAGCCAGGCGACGAGATATTGAACTACGGCTTCCGTGGCGACGGGAACTATGTTTTCTGGGCGCAGGGAGTCTGGTTCACGGAGTACTACGAAAATGAAGGCGACCTGAAGGGTGCCTGCGGCTTTGCCGACAAGAGTTTGTGCACGTTCGCGTTCTTCAAGAAGGGCGTACAGGAGTGGTGGGTGCAGGTCAAAACCAACAGCGGCGTTACCGGATGGGTGCTGGCCAGCAAGCAAACGCGCGACAAGACCTGGAGCGATGCCAACTTTGGCGATCTGTGCATGATGGACTGATGCGCTCGACCCTCGAAAATCGCCGAGTTCCTTTCTAAGCAATTCAACAATGTGGACCTGCCGTTGAGGTGACTTTCCGTACATTTAGGCGAACGCGTTTGCCAAACTCGTATCCAATATGAGACCATCTCCAGTTCTGGTGACGGTGGCTAGCCACCGTCACCACAGGAGGACGCTCATGTATCAGAAACGACCTGGAGTTTTCATGGCCGACTGGTGGGATGCCGACGGCCGCCGTCATCGTAAACAGTTTGCTAATGCTGCAGCAGCGCGGGAACATGAGCACCGCGAGACCGCCCTGGCCCACGCCGAACGAGCCAGCCGCGAGATGAAACTCGCCGGGCAGGCAGGTGGCGGTAAAAAGGCGCATTCGAAAGTGGTGGAAAACGGCTCCATCGAGCCAGCGAAAGGGAAGCTGGGCGTGATGATCCCCGGCATGGGCGCGGTGGCGACCACGTTCGTTGCCGGGGTAGAGGCCATCCGCAAAGGGCTGGCCAAGCCGATCGGCTCGCTCACGCAGATGGGCACGGTGCGGTTGGGCAAGCGCACGGAAGGCCGGTCTCCAAAGATCAAGGAATTCGTTCCGCTGGCCGGACTTGACGACCTGGTCTTCACAGGATGGGACATTTTCGAGGACAACATGTATGAAGCGGCGTCGAATGCCGGCGTCCTCGACCAGCGGCTGCTGGATCAGCTCAAACCATTTCTGTCCAAGATCACTCCACGTCCGGCGGTCTTCGATCACAACTACGTGAAGAAGATCGACGGGCCCAACGTAAAGAAGGCCAAGAACAAGATGGACCTGGCCGAGCAGCTGCGCGCCGACATCCGCGAGTTCCGCAAGTCGAGCGGGGCCAGCCGCCTCATCACCATGTGGTGCGGTTCGACCGAGTCGTATATCGAGCCGACGGCGGCCCATCAGTCGGTGAAGGCGTTCCAGAAGGCGCTGCAGGAAAATGACGAAATGATCGCGCCTTCGATGATCTACGCCTACGCCTCGCTGATGGAAGGCGTGCCCTTCGCCAACGGCGCGCCGAACTTAACCGTGGACCTGCCCGTGATGCTGGAGCTTTCGCGCAAAAACGAAGCTCCGATCTGTGGCAAAGATTTCAAGACCGGGCAGACGCTGATGAAGACTGTGCTCGCGCCGGCGTTCAAGGCGCGCCTGCTTGGGCTGAGCGGATGGTACTCGACCAACATTCTGGGCAATCGCGATGGCGAGGTGTTGGACGATCCGGGGTCGTTCAAAACGAAGGAAGAATCGAAGCTGGGCGTGCTGGAGCACATTCTGCAGCCGGGGCTGTACCCGGAGCTCTACGGCAACATGTTCCACAAGGTTCGCATCAACTACTACCCGCCACGCGGTGACAACAAAGAGGGGTGGGACAATATCGACATCTTCGGGTGGCTCGGCTATCCGATGCAGATCAAAGTCGATTTCCTCTGCCGTGACTCGATTCTCGCCGCGCCCATCGTACTCGATCTGGTCTTGTTCCTCGATCTCGCGCAGCGGTGCTCAGAGCTAAAGGGGCTGGGCATCCAGGAGTGGCTCAGCTTTTACTTCAAGTCGCCGATGACGGTGCCGGGGCTGTATCCGGAGCACGACTTGTTCATTCAGCTGATGAAGCTGAAGAACACGCTGCGGCACTTAAAGGGCGAAGAACTTATTACGCACCTGGGGCTGGAATACTACGATTAACTAATTTCACCACGGAGGCACGGAGAAAGGCAGAAAAGAAGTTCTCTCCGTCTCCGTGGTGAGCCGCTCTAAGCAATCTTTTTCTCCCGCCTATATTCGTCGAACTTCGTCAAGAAGCGGTCGATGTCCTTTTTCTGCAGGTAGTAGGGAGTGGAGAGGCGCAGCTTGTGCGGATCGCCGCCGCGGATTTTGATCTTGTGCGCGGTCCACATCCAGTTCTCAAGCTCCATGCGCTGGATGGGCGGCACGTTCACGCTGACAATAGCGCAGCGCAGGGCGGGATCGGGCGAGGTCCAGGACTCGGCGCCGCGCTTCTGCATCTCGGCGAGAATGTAGTCGGCGAGCGCGCGGTGGCGGCGCTCGATGCGGTCCAGGCCAACGTCATTAGCGAGCTTGATCGACGCGCGCAATCCCCAGAGCGCAGGCACATTCGAGCTGCCGATACGCTGGAAGCGCTCGGCGCGCAGCTTGGGGTCGTTCCAGCCTTCGGTGGCGATGGTGTTCCACAGGCGGTCGATCACCTCATCGCGAACGTACAAAAAGCCTGATCCTTTGGGTGCGAGCAGCCATTTGTGCGGGCTGGAGGAATACATGTCGCATCCGAGTTCGTGCAGGTCCAAGCGCATCATGCCGGGGACGTGCGCGCCGTCGACGGCCGAAAGAATTCCTTTGGTGCGGGCCAGAGCGCACAGATCTTTCGCCGGGAGCACCACGCCCGAAAAAGTCGTGATGTGGCTGAAAAACAGCACGCGGGTGCGCGGCGTGATGGCGTCGTTGACCAGGTTCAGCACCTGCGCTGCCTCTTTGACGGGGCGGGGAAGCGTGATGCGCTTCACGACGATGCCGTAGCGCTTGGCCTTCAGATTCCAGGGATGCTCGCCGCCGGGATGCTCCTGGTCGGTCATGAGCACTTCGTCGCCGGCCTGCATGTCCACGCCGTTGGCGATGTAGCTATTAGCTTCGGTGGCATTACGCAAAAGGGCAATTTCGTCACGCTTGCAGCCGACGAACTCCGCCAGCGGGTCGCGGAACTCGTTCCAGGCGGCGTACCCCCAGATGGGATAGTCCTCGGGATCCTGCGCGTCCATCTTTTCCGTAGTCGCGTAGCCATCGAAAATCGCGCGCAGGACGGGCGCGGGGCTCGACCCGACGGTGCCGTTGTTCAGGTAGATTTCGTCTTCCGGGATGAGGAACTGGCGGCGGATTTCAGCCCAGTAGGCGTCTTCGTTCTTGTCGAGCAAGGAGTGGTCGGGCATCGGCGGAATCTTTTCGAGCTGGGCGAATAGGTTGCCCCGCAAGGCAAGGGACGCGGCAAATCCAGCTACGGTCGTGGAAAGGAAATGACGGCGGTCGAGCATCGGGCCTCCTGGGGAAATCAACGGAAGGGGCTATGGTACGACCGCATACGACCGCTGGCAAGGAGGGAGCTACACGGGGAATCCCCTACACGGAGAAACAATTGTCTCGTTCCGGGCCGGGCAAGTGCCGGATAACCCAAACCCCCGGCGTCGGCGTCTAAATTATTAGCCCCACAGGAGGTCTTGGTGTCTTCCCACCGGGGGTATAATTGAGCAGGGAGTAGTCCTATGAAGCTCAGATGGCTGGCAAACGTAATAGCATTGACGGCGTTCGCAGCGGGGCCCGTGATTTGGGCGCAGACGCAGAGCCCGGGGCAGGGGCAGGATCCGTCGCAGACGCAGACTCCGACTCAGACTCAGCCGCAATCGCAAGCTCCAACCCCCGATACTGATAAGGGCCAGCCCAAGGCCGCAGACGTGCAAAACGCCCCTCCGCAAAAGCCGGCGGCGTTGCCCACGCAGGATGACAGCCAGATCAAGCATGACGGCGGCAAAAACGACGTGGATGCTGTCGGCAACCGCAACGTGGGATGCGGGCGTGGTGTGGGCAACTGGTACTCCATCGAGCGCCAGGTGGCCGACGGCCGTCGCTATTCGCAGATGATCGAAGCGCAGATGAAGCTGGTCACCGACCCCGTGGTGACTGAGTACGTGAACCGCGTGGGACAGAACCTGGTGCGCAACTCCGACGCGCAGGTGCCCTTCACGATCAAGGTGGTGGATTCCGACGTGGTCAACGCCATGGCGTTGCCGGGCGGCTTCTTCTACGTGAACTCGGGCGTAGTTCTCGCCGCCGACGAAGAGGCGGAGCTGGCCGGCGTGATGGCGCATGAGATTGCCCACGTGGCGGCCTGCCACTACGGACGCGAAATGACGCGGGCCCAGTTACTGCAAATGATGTCGTTGCCGGCCATCTTCATGGGCGGCTGGATTGGTTATGCGGCGTATGAAGGCATGGGCTTGGGCATCCCGCTGACGTTCCTGCACTTCTCGCGGGCATTCGAGGCGGAGGCCGACTACCTGGGCGTCGAGTATATGTACCGTGCCGGCTACGATCCGTCGGCGTTCGTGTCCTTCTTCGAAAAGTTGCAGGCAATGGAGAAGAAGAAACCCGGAACGCTGTCCAAGGCTTTCGAAACCCACCCGCAGAATGCGGAGCGGATCGAGAAATCGCAGGAGGAAATCCGCAAGATTCTTCCGGCTAAGCCGCAGTACATCGTGACGACTTCGGAATTTGACGACGTGAAGGCGAGGCTGGCGGCGCTGGAAAACAAGCACAAGGTTCTCGACCAGAAAGACAAGAACAAGCCGAGCCTCAGGCGTACGGCCAATTCGGGCGATAACAACGGCAATTCGCAGGATGACGACCGTCCGACGCTGAAGCGGCGCGATGACTCCAACTAGTTCAGGTCGCGGCCTTTCGACCGGCCACGAGAAAAATTAAACCGGCGGCTTAGGCTGCCGGTTTCGTTTTGGGGTAGAGTGTTGAGGGTTCTGCGCGGTCACACGAATCTGTGATTTCAATCACAGATTAAGCTTGAGAACAAACTTAGTCTCGGCTACGGTGGAATTAGTCCGCAGTCCGCGGGAGATGCTCTAATGGCAGAGAATACGCTCACAATCACCGACAATCGCACCAACAAAACGTACACCGTCCCGGTGGAGAACGGCACCATCCGGGCGATGGATTTGCGTCAGATCAAGACCGGCCCGGAAGACTTCGGACTGATGACCTACGATCCGGCATTTCTTAACACGGCCTCGTGCAAGAGCAGCATCACGTTCATTGACGGCGATAAGGGGATACTGCGTTATCGCGGCTATCCTATCGAGGTTCTCGCCGAGCACAGCACGTTTCTGGAAGTGGCATACTTGCTGCTATTCGGCGAGTTGCCTACGGAGAAAGAGCTGAAGCAGTGGGTCTACGACATCACGCACCACACGATGCTGCATGAGACGACGAAGAAGTTCATGGAGGGCTTCCGTTATTCGGCGCATCCCATGTCCATGTTCGTGAGCACGATCGCGGCACTCTCGAGCGTGTATCCGGAGGCCAAGAACGTGCACGACGCGGCAAATCGCATGCACCAGATCGTGCGCCTCATCGGGAAAGTGCCCTCCATCGCTGCTATGTCGTACCGGCACAATGTGGGGTTCCCCTACGTGTATCCCGACAACGATCTGAGCTATACCGAGAACTTCATGAACATGCTGTGGAAGATGGTCGAGCCGAAGTACGCGGCGCAGCCCGCGATTGCGCGAGCGCTCGACATCCTGTTCATCCTGCACGCCGACCACGAGCAGAATTGCAGCACCAGCGCGATGCGTTCGGTGGGCAGTTCGCAGACGGATCCTTATCTTGCAGTCGCGTCGGCCGCTTCAGCGCTGGCCGGGCCGTTGCACGGCGGAGCCAACGAAGAAGTTCTCAAGATGCTCGATGAGATCGGCTCCAAGGACAAAGTCTGGGACTATGTGAAGCGGGCGAAGGAGGGCCACATCAAACTGATGGGCTTCGGTCACCGCATCTACAAGAACTATGACCCGCGGGCCAAGATCATCAAGTGGAGCGCCGAGCAGGTGTTCCAGGTTACAGGACGCAATCCGAAACTCGACATCGCGCTGGAACTGGAGCGAATCGCGCTGGAAGACGAATATTTCGTGAAGCGCAAGCTCTATCCCAATGTCGATTTCTACTCCGGGATCATGTATCAGGCCATGGGATTCCGGCCAGAAATGTTCACCGTGCTGTTTGCGATTCCACGTACCGCAGGCTGGCTGTCGCAGTGGCAGGAGATGCTTACCGATCCGGAGCAGAAGATCGCGCGGCCGCGCCAGGTTTACACCGGACACGACGTACGCCAGTTCGTGCCCATCGAGAAGCGGACTGCGGTGACAGTCTGAACATTCCGGGCTCGTGTTTGGTTCAGAAAGGAAAAGAGTCCACGCAAGGCACTGCGTGGACCTCTTCTTGCTCCAGTCAATACCGACTACAGCTTTGCTAGTTACCACTCGAAAACGGAAGCCGACGGCAGTGTGATTCGATACACGCGCACTTATGAGATCAAGGAACTGAACGTGCCGGTGAGCAGAGTTGACGAACTCCGGAAGTTCTATCGGACGATTGCCGGCGACGAGCGGAGTACGGTCGTGTCGAAGCCCGCGGACAAATAGAAGCATCCGCCTTCGCAGGCCGGGGTCAAGCTTACGCCGCGTGTTTGGCCAGTTCGGCCAGGCGCTCGCGATGACGTTCGGGAGATGTGATGACCTTCATCTCCTGCCAGTCGTAGGGAAATTCCTTCCCACATTCGAGACACGCGACATACGTTCCGGTCAGGGCAGCGGCCTGGGGCCGGCGCGCGCCGCGGCGAACCGTCACCGGAAAGCTGTAGCGGGAGTGCCTGCAACCAAACAACGAATCCACCAACTTGGCGATCATGAGCCCACCTTCTATTCGGGCAGAGTGCCCGAAATGCCTGGGTTAGAGTGCGCGCCCCCTCCACGATGAACTGTGTGCGCCGCTCTTACAATACTTAGATTCACGCCTCAGCGAAAGGGTTTCGATTTTGTGCGTCGCGACGCGCAATCCCAAAAAAGGAAGACGTGCGAAGCTCTTGTGCGAGAGGCATTTACATTGTGGAGAAGAAGGACTCCAGAGCCTCGTGGTGCAGGCGTTTGGCGGTCTTACTGCTGTACCAGCGGCGAAGTTTGCAAATTTTCCAAAGGCCTTTTCGGTTCGGCGGAGTTTTCATTAAGGGCCTGGGCTAGGAAATTCTGGTTAACAACGCCGCTTGACTTCTTCGAATCGACAGCCGCTGGGTAAGTTCGAATTGAGCTGCCGCCGCGTCCTTCAGTTCAGTTCCGAATTTTTCTTCGTTCACATGGCCACGGGGCTCGGCCAGTAGAAGGCGGGCACCGACTTTTGAGGCGCGAGCAGCCTCGACGAAGAACCGCGCAGGATCGGGAAATTCGTGCACCATCGCGAAGGCGAGCGTGAAATCGACCTGTCCGGCCAAGTCGTCCAAAGCCATCGTGTCTGCTGACGTAACGCGCGCATCAATGCGATCCAGCAGATGCGCCTTGGCGGCGCGACGTTTCAGCCCTTCGATCATTTTCGGCTGCAGGTCAACCGCAATTACACGGCCGGACTTTCCAGCCAAACGAGCAAGGGGAAGAGTGAAGAATCCCATGCCGGGGCCGGGCTCAAGGATGGTCATTCCTTCGTGAACATAAGGGCCGAGAATCTCGACTGGATCCTGACCCATCCAGCGACGGAGAGGACTAGCCAGAAGGTAGCCCGCCCACCAGGGACAGATACGGTGAGCCATACAAAGGATGATAAAGCCTACGCGATGAAGTCAGACGTGATTGGGCTCACGCGTTGCGGTTTTCGTTGACGGCTCTACACGCTTTGCGGGCCGCGCTTCTTCTGCTGCTGGCACTTGGTCATGATCGCGGAACGCAGGCGGCCGCGGAGGTCTTCGGGCAGTTCGTAAAGCTGGGAGTCGCGGTAAATCTCGATGGTTTTCTTGGTGGTGTCGCAGACGACATAGCAGTTGTGGCACCAGGAGAGATGGTTCTCCAACTCGATCTTTGTCTTCTCGTCGAGAACGCCGTCCAGGTAGTTGGTCAACTCCTGCAAAAACTCAGAGCATTTCACTTGTTGCCATCTCCGCTTGTAACATTACTGCCCTTGCCATTTGCCCCCTCACGTTTCTGAAAGTAGCGGCCTAGCCGATCGCGCAATTGCAGGCGGGCCCGCAACAGCCGCGATTTTACCGCAGGCACGCTCAGTTCGAGCGCCGCCGCGGTCTCTTCCGTCGAAAGTCCTTCGACGTCTCGCAGTACGAACACCGTCCGAAAGCCCGGAGGCAGGCCTTGGATGGTCTTGCTCAGAATCTCGCGTAACTCGGCTTGCGTGTATTGCTGCTCGGGATTGGGACTCCAGTCTGCAATCTCACGCGGGAGAGAATCATCTTCGGTCTTGATCTCTTCGTCGAGCGAAACGGTACGCTCAGGCCGCCGGCGCCGCAACTTCATCAGCGCTTCATTGACCGCAATTCGAACCAGCCAAGTATAAAACTTCGACTGCTCCTGAAATTGCGCCAGGTTGCCGTACGCTTTCAGGAACGCTTCCTGGACTACATCCTCCGCGTCTTCCCGGTTCTGCGTGATGTGCTGCGCGATTCGAAAAACGTTGCGGTCATAGCGGCGGACCAGCTCTTCAAAGGCTGAGTCGTCGCCCCGCTTGGCCGCCTGAACCAGCGCCAGCTCATCACTGACAGGCCCTGCTAATTTGTTTTGGATGGCTCCCATGCTCTGAGGATGCAGTATTTTCGGCGGACGCAGCGGTCAGTTCCGAATCTGTTATTTTACTTGGTAACCAGCCGATTTGCCCAATCGCTTTGCCGTATGCTGCGAGAGAAATTTGCGATAGAGTGCAAAGGGCGGGGTTGGGGCGCATTTCGCCAGTTACTTCCGTACCCTTACGCAGTCTCACAAGTGCCTTATAATCAGTAGTTAAGGCATTCGTGTTGCGTTGAACCGACGTTCTGAGCAGACATTCATTCAACGAACACGAAACTGCAGTTCGAAATGGTCTTCTGAGAATGGGCGACAGCAAGGAACTCCAGCAAATCGTCGAGCGTGCGGTGGCGCAGGTTCTCGATCGCCAGATGCGCGGCATGCAGGCCGAGTTGGTGGAGAGTGTGCTGGCACAATTGCCCGCAGATGCTGCCGCCCCGGTGCCGGCTGCTGCGAGTGAAGGCAACGTCGGCAACCTGGTGCAAGCTGTCTCCCGCATCCACGGCGGAACCACACAAAAGGAAATTCTGCGCGCGTTACTCGATGCGGGCAGTGCGCACGCGGCGCGAACCGCGCTGTTCGTCGTGAAGTCGGGAGCGGCGAGCGGCTGGCAAGGCCGCGGCTTCGGCGAAGAAGACGCGGTCAAAGATTGCCCCCTCGACATTACCACCGGACCTGCCGCGCACGCCTGCCAGAATCGCATCGCAACTCCGGGCAACATCGCAGAGATGGACGCGCGCTTTGTGCAGCGCTTTGGCGGGCCGGAGAACGAACAGATACTCCTCCTGCCTCTCGTTTTGAAAGATAAAGTTGCCGCTCTGCTCTACGCCGACGGCGGCACAACCGGCGAAATGGACGGAGCATCGCTGGAACTCCTGGTGCTGGCCACCAGCGCCTGGCTGGAAGTTGCGTCGCTGCGCAAGCAGGCACAGAAAGAACCTTCCGACGCGTCGCCTGCCATGGAACGACCTGCGCCAGCAGCGCCAGTACAGACCGTGAGTTCGTTCTCTGATCCGTTCGCTGCGCACGCACCCAAACATACGGTTGGCAAAGCTGAACCCGAGCCGGAACCCGTGGCGGAAGTGGTCGAGGTTTCCGCGCACGCCGCGGCGTCGGGCGCGGCGGCCACGGCTCCGGCTACGGCTGCCGATCCATTTGCCGCCATGTCGGCCGAAGATGCCGATACTCACCGCAAGGCACAACGATTCGCGCGCCTGCTTGTCGATGAGATCAAGCTCTACAACCAGGCCAAGGTCGCCGAGGGCAGGCGCCACAAAGATCTTTACGACCGCCTGAAGGATGACATCGAGAAGAGCCGCGCCACATTTCAGAAGCGCTATGGCAGCACAGTGGCTGCCAGCGGCGATTACTTCCAGAAGGAAGTTGTGCGCAGTCTTGCAGAAGACGATCTTTCAGTGATGGGTGCAGGTTTCAAGCGATAGGCGTGAGGAAGGCACACACGGGAAGGGCACGGCTTCAAGACGTGCCGCTCGGCAACAATAGAGAGTTTGGGCTTTAGCCCTGCGTGCGGCAATCAGGTTCTGGCAAACGCGTCTCCGCGCGAAAATAGAAAACGTGGTTCGATCTGGCTTTATTCGCTGTGGTTTGATGGGGTGGCTACTCGGGCTGGCACTGTGGAGCGGGTTCCTCAACGTCCCCGGTTCGACTGCATATGCGGCGACACCCGCCCTCGCGCAGCAATCGTCTCCGTCTTCCACTCCGCCCGCTACTGTGCAGGCCTCTCCGGTTCCTGCTCCTCCTGCGCAAGCTCCGTCAACAACCTCTGACAAGCCTGCCGCGCCCGCTGACCACACAGCGCCGGCGCCGGAAAAAGGCTCTCAAGCGAATTCCGCGCCGGCACAAGTCGCTCCGGCCAATGCTTCTCCACAGAAATCCACGGCGAAGAATTCGATGACCGGCACGACCGCCAGCAAGACCAAGGCAGGTAGGAGCCCGGCGCACGCGTCCACGTCGAAAACTTCGGCGGCCAGGAAAAAGAAGCGGCCCATCTCACCCCGCGTTCGCCGCATACGCGAGGCCTTCGTCGCTTCTGCAAATCTGCGGCCCATGGCGCAGCAGTTGATCCAGGATCGGACTCCGCAGGCCTACGCAGGAGTCGAAGCCTACGCGCGTGCGCACGCCAAGGAAGATGCGGGGGCACTCGCATGGCTCGTCGTCGGATATGCCCACGTGCTCGATCACGATTACGGCAAGGCCATCGATCCGCTGAACCGTGCGAGGCCGAGAGCAGGGGACCTGGGCGACTACGTTGCCTACTATCTCGGGACGAGCTATCTGCAAACCGGCCGCCGGGCCGAAGCATTGGCAACGCTGGCAAACTTCGCCACGACATTTCCGGATTCTTTGCTGGTGCGGGACGCCGATGTGAGTTATGCCGAAGCGCTGCTGAGCGAGGGACTGGCCAGTGAGGCGGCGGTTGTACTGGAAAAAGACCGACTGCCGGTGAGGTCGGACATTGAGTTCACGATCGGCCGTGCGTATGCGGCGCTGGGACAGAATGCCAAGGCTGCGGCAGCGCTAGAGAATGTCTACTACAACATGCCGACCGCGGCGGAAGCCGACCTCGCTTACGCCGAGTTGAAGAAGTTGCAACAAGTGCCTCCCGCGACGGCGGCCCAGCGCAAGACACGCGCTGATTTGCTGATGAAAGCCAAGCGCTATAGCGATGCGGTTGAAGAATACCGCGAGTTGGCGATCCGGGCTACGAACGAGGCACGTCCGGCCGCGGAGCTCAACCTTGCAGACGCGCTGCAGCGAAGCGGACGCAACCGCGAGGCCAAGGCGGAGCTCACGATTTTGCCCGCCGCGACGCCCGATCAGAGCGCGCAGCGGCTCTATATTCTCGGTCAGGTCGCGTGGTCGCTGGATGAGAACGAAGCGTTTTACCGAACTGTGGACCAGTTGCGGGAAACCGCGCCGACGAGCCAGTGGCTGGAGGCAGCGCTGCTTTCGACAGCGAATCTGCACCTGGTTCATCATGAATACGCTCTGGCGCTCGACACGTTTCGAGAGTTACAGCAGCGTTTTCCCAGCGGATCGCGCGCCTCCTACGCGCACTGGAAAGCGGCATGGTTAACGTTGCGCGCGGGGCGCAACGACGAGGCAAAGAAATCATTCGAAGAGCAGATCGCGATGTATCCCGCGGACAATGAGACGTCCGCAGCACTGTACTGGCGGGCGCGGCTGGCTGAGGAAGAGAACGATCCGGCGATGGCGCGGGCGTTCTATGAGAAATTGTCGGATCGATACCGTAACTACTACTACGCGGAACTGGGGCGACAACGGCTGAGCAAGCTGCCGCAGGGGCCGGATTCGCCTCCTCACTACGCGCTGCTCGATGATGTTCCGCCGCTCGAGCACGGAGAGAAAGTTACGCTGACTGAGCCTCCAGCCGATGATCTGCATTTCCAGAAGGCGCAATTGCTGGGCAACGGCGGGCTGATCGACTTTGCCGTCCGTGAGATGCAGGCGGCGGAGAACGCCGAGGGCGGCAACTGGGGATTGGCAGAAACCGCGCAGCTCTACACTGACACCGGGCACTATGACCGCGCCATCGAAGTGATGAAGCACTCCGTGCCCAGCTATTTCGCAGTAGATATTCCTGACCTCCCGAGAGCCTACTGGGAAGCGCTGTTTCCTCGTCCTTACTGGACGGACTTGAAGCGATTTTCCGTGGCTAACGGACTCGACCCTTATCTCGTGGCTTCGCTGATCCGGCAGGAATCGGAATTTAATCCGGAGGCGGTTTCGCGGGCCAATGCTGTCGGCCTGATGCAGTTGCTGCCGAAGACGGGCAAAGTTGTGGCCAGACAAGAGCAACTGCACCGCTACAATCCCAGCCAGCTATATACGCCCACTGTGAACCTGGAGCTAGGGACACGCTACTTCCGGGGCATGGTCGATCACTTTGGCGGATCGTTCGAGTATGCACTCGCCGCCTATAATGCCGGCTCGGACCGCGTGGAGGAATGGCTAGGTCAGGGCAAGTACCGCGACGCACAGGAGTTCGTCGAGTCGATTCCGTTCACCGAGACGCGCGAATATGTGCAGGCGATCCTACGCAATGCCAGCGTCTACCGGCAGCTGTATGGGGCGCCGTAACCTCACTCATCTGGGCGTTTCATCCTTCCACATAAACATCGAATCAAAAACTCATAAAGCATTCGTAAGGATCGCCCGCGTGGCGTGTGGACTCCGACCTCGAATCAGCGTAGCCTGATCTTGACTCGGGTTGAATCGGTTCAGTGGATCTCTACAGCGTTGTTCAATACTTGCTGTTCGTCGTCATCGTTACCGTCCTGGTGAAACCTCTGGGCGGATACATGGAAAGGGTCTTCGCCCGAAGGCCGACTCTTCTGGATCGCATCTGCCTCCCGATGGAGCGGATGATCTACCGCGTTACGGCGGTCGATCCTGACGCGGAGATGACAGCCAAGGAATACGCCATTTGCTTTGTATTCTTTGGTCTTGCGGGAACGGTTGTGCTGTATGCAATCCTTCGCATGCAGCGGTTCCTTCCCTGGTTCTACCCGCAATACCAGATCACGCCGTTAACCCCGGATCTTTCACTGAATACCGCGATCAGTTTCTCGACAACCACCACCTGGCAGGCCTATGCGGGCGAGAACACTATGACCTATTTCAGCCAGATGGCGGGACTCTGCGCCCAAAATTTTCTGGCGGGCGCCGCGGGACTCGCGGTTGGCATTGCTTTCATCCGCGGCATGGCACGGCAGTTATCGGGCGCGCTCGGCAACTTTTGGGTGGACCTGACACGGTCTTTGCTCTGGGTGCTAGTGCCGGGAGCCTTGCTCGGAGCCAGCCTCCTTCTGTGGCAGGGGGTGCCCATGAATTTCCATCCGTACACGGTAGCCCACACAATCGAGGGAGGCAAACAGGTGATTCCGCAGGGGCCGGTCGCGGCTCTGGAGATCATCAAGAATCTGGGCACCAACGGCGGCGGTTTTTTCAACGCGAATGGAGCGCATCCTTATGAGAATCCCACGCCACTTACAAATTTCCTGGAGATGGCGGCCATTGTTTTGTTGCCTGCGGCCTTGACGAATACTTTCGGCAGGATGGTTCGCCAGCCGCGACAGGGATGGATTCTCTACTGGGTCATGGTCTTCTTCCTCTGCTCCGGGCTTCTGTTCGTGCATCGTTTCGAAAAGCGAAACTTTGCGCAGAGGGATTTCAAAGAAGCAGTTTCTGCGCCCGGCGACACCAATGTCCGCCTCGACTCGGCCGGCAATATGGAGGGCAAGGAAGTGCGGTTCGGCGTCGGCGGCTCCACGCTGACTGCGGTCGTGACCTCGAACACAGCCACCGGATCCAATAACGCCATGCACGACAGCTTTACGTCGCTGGGTGGCATGGTGCTCCTGGTGAACATGCTTCTCGGAGAACTCGTGTTCGGAGGGCTGGGTACGGGTCTCTACAGCATGGTGATGGCTACAGCAATCGCGGTCTTTCTTGCCGGACTGATGGTCGGACGCACGCCGGAGTATCTGGGCAAGAAGATCGGAGCGGCCGAGAACAAGATGATCATGCTTTACGCCTTAGCCGCGCCGCTGTTGATTTTGCCGCTCACAGCGGTTGCCGTGAGCACCAGGCTTGGACTAGCCGGCCTGACAACCAACGGCGGCCCTCACGGCTTCACGGAGATTTTGTTCGCCTACACGACTTGCTTCGCCAATAACGGTCAGAGTTTTTCCGGATTGAGCGCGAGCACGGTGTTTTACAACCTCAGCACCGCCTTGGCGATGATGGTGGGCAGGTTTGGCCTAGCCATACCCGCGCTGGCTTTGGCCGGCTTGTTTGCCCGACAGAGAAATTCGCCGGCCACGTCCGGAACTCTGCCCACCGATTCTCTGCCCTTCGGCGTTTTTCTCGGCACTTGCGTAGTCACGATGGTGGCGCTGAGCTATCTCCCGGCGCTGGCACTTGGTCCAGTTCTGGAACGGCTGCTGTTTGGAAGGTGAGGGAGCTGAGACGTCGCGGCAGCACCTTGGCTGGACAATTCAGGTGACGATCTTCAAGGGAACCCGGTCCGCCGCGCTTGCGTAAATCATCAGGGTGGAGGTGTGCCCAAGGAGGTCCGCTAATATGAGAGCTGCACCGTTTGCCCTGTTAATCCTCAGCGCTGCGTTGGTCTCGGCCCAGGACGCCAGGATCGTGGAGGTTGGAAAGAGCCCCGTGGAAGCAAAAGTCACGTCCGGCAGCCTGCTGCGCATGAATCTTTGCTCCAGCGGCATCGACGTCATCGACCGCGACGAAAATGTACTCCGCGTCTCCTACCACGCGGATCGCGACGATGCGCAACATGACGTGAGGGTCCGGATCCAGATTTCCGGCGATCGAGCCGACCTCAGAGTCAGCGGCTGCCCCCGAAACAACTTCCGCGTGACGATCGAAGTGCCGAAGAATTCCGGTCTTTATGTGCGCATGTTTGCCGGCGAGCTGAATGTGCGGAACGTTACGGGCGACAAGAACGTGGAGCTGGATTTTGGCCAGCTCACCATGGACCTTGGCAATCCTGATCAGTATGCCCACGTGGGCGCGTCGGTAAACAGCGGGGAAGTGAACGCCATAGCCTTCAACGTATCGAAAGGCGGACTCTTCCGTTCCTTTTCTCGAAGCGGTCCGGGCAAATACCGCGTGCACGCACACGTCGGAGCAGGAGAAGTGGATCTTCGTTAGAAAGGGTCAGCGTCAGGACTGGCCTGCATTCGGGCTTTCTGCTGAAGAACTGTCGGAGGGAAGGTCCTTGCCGTGGAGCTTGCTGAACAGGATCTCGAGCACCAGCAACGCCGCCCCGATTACGATCGAGCTGTCGGCGAGATTGAAGACTGGCCACTGGTACCGCTTCACGTAGAAGAGCAGGAAATCCACCACCTTGCCGCTGGCCACGCGATCCCACAAATTTCCCCCCGCGCCGCCGAGTATCAACGACAGGGCAACGCCGGTCATCGTCAGAGGCCGGGATTGTTTCCACAGCAGCACGATCACGATTGCCATCGCGATGACGGAAAAGCCGATCAGAAGGCCCGTCTTCCAATGCGTCGGCGACTCGGCGAACAGGCTGAAGGCGGCACCGGTATTTTCCGTGTGCGTGAGGCGGAAAAATCCCGGGATGATCTGAATGTGTGCATACAAGGCGATGCGCGTCGCCGCCAGATGTTTTGTCCAGCGATCCAGAGCTACGACCAGCGCTGCGAGCAGGAAATGAACGGCACGGGCAGAATTCTTCGTCATCAGCGCTGCGCTTCCAGTTCCTTCAGGACCGCGCTGCAACGCTCGCAGACGGTGGGGTAAATCTTGTCTTCGCCGACGTGCGGAGAGTAGTTCCAGCAGCGCTCGCACTTCGTGCCGTCGGCCTTCTTCACTTCGATGTGCACACCGCCGGTGCCGTTGCCGGAGCCTTGGGCGAGCGTGACGGAGGAAACGATGAACAGATAGCGAAGCTGCTGTTCGTATTTCTTTAGGACCTTCCACATATCCCCTTCGGCTCTGAGGATGACCTGAGCTTCAAGGCCGGTCCCAATACGCTTATTGTTACGTTCGGCCTCCAGCGACATGAGGACTTTCGATCGGACTCGGCGAAGCGCGTCCCATTCCGCGTCAAGCGATGTGCCTGCCTGGTCCAGCTTAGAGGCCACCTGGCATTCAGCGGGGCTCAACGGCTTCATGAACTCAGAAAGGTGAACGCTTGCAGGACGATCCGCCAGCTCGGGGAGGTACTGCCACACCTCTTCCGCCGTGAAGCTCATGACAGGTGCCACAGCTCGGACCAGAGCTTCGCCGATCCTCCATACCGCACTCTGTGCGCTCCGCCTCGCCCGAGATTTTGCTGCGAACGTATAGAGCCGGTCCTTAAGTACATCAAAGTAAAAGGCGCTCAAATCCACAATGCAGAAGTTGCTGACCCGCTGATATATCCTGTGGAAGAGAAAGGCGTCATATTCCCTTACCACTTCGTTTACAAAAGCCTGTGTGAGGTAAAGTGCGTACCGATCAATGGGCTCCATTTGCTCGAACGGTACGGCATCTGTCTGCGGATCGAAATCGTACAGATTGCTCAGGATATAGCGGAACGTGTTGCGAATCTTCTTGTAATTTTCGCCCACGCGTTGCATAAGCGCTTCGGAGCCGACGACGTCTTCGCGAAAGTCGACGGACGCGACCCACAGCCGCACGATCTCTCCGCCCAGACGGTCGGAGATGTCCACGGGATCGACGTCGTTGCCACGCGACTTCGACATGGCCTGCCCTGTTTCGTCGAGTGTCCAGCCGGGCGTGACCACACCTTTGTAGGGCGGCGTGCCGCGCACGCCCATGGCGCAGAGCAGGGAAGACTGAAACCAGCCGCGGTACTGGTCGCCGCCTTCGAGATAGAGATCGGACGGCCAGGGGTAATCCCGTTCGCCGACAGTCTTGTCTTCTGCAATCAGGGCCAAATAGCTGGCGCCGGATTCGAGCCACACGTCAAAAATGTCGGTTTCCTTCTCCAACTTCGTGCTGCCACAGTGCGGGCACTTTGTTCCGGCAGGAAGTATGCCATCGGACTCAGAAGTAAACCACGCGTCCGCGCCGGACTTCGCAAATAACTCGACAACTTTGCGGTTGATGGCAGGATCGTTGAGCGGCTCGCCGCACGATTCGCACAGGAATACGGCGATGGGCACTCCCCAAACGCGCTGCCGCGAGATGCACCAGTCGGGGCGGGTTGCGATCATGTTTTTCAGGCGCTCATAGCCCCAGGCTGGATCCCAACTCACCTTCGGCGGTTGGATTTCTTCTAGCGTTCGCGCGCGTAACGTATTTCTGTCTTCTTGCTGCAGGGCGGCATCTATTTCCCGCGTTATTTGGGCGACCTCTACGTCGAGCTGACTGATTCGGCGGAGAATTTCTGGAATGTGATCTTCGGGGTTCGAAATGCCTTTGGGTAGGCACTGCAGCTCGTTGTCACGTTTGGTCTCCCAAGCCTGGAGTTCGCGATTTCTTTGGTCCCGCATTTGCTGCAAGCCTAACAAGTCGTTGGCAGCTGAGGCCCCAGGCATGTGGGCACTCATCGAGATAAACCACTGCTTGGTGGCGCGGAAGATGACAGGATTGTGGCAGCGCCAGCAGTGCGGATAAGAGTGTTCGGTTTTTTCGGAGTGCAACAGCGCGCCGCGCGACTTCAGCAGATCGATGATCGGCTGGTTCGCGTCCCACACGCGCTTGCCCTCGTATTCGGGCAGACCGTTGCGCAAAATGCCTTTCTCATCGACATTGCTGGTCGCATCGAGGCCATATTTCACGCCGGTGGCGAAGTCTTCGGCGCCGTGCGACGGGGCGGTGTGTACCACGCCCGTACCGGTGTCCATAGTGACGTAGTCGGCGAGCACGCCGAGAATCTTGCGGTCAAGGAACGGGTGCTGGAAGTTCAGCCGTTCCAGCTTGCGGCCGGGAAAGTGCGCGAGTTCGCGCGGGGTGCCGAGATTACACTTCGCGGCCACGTCCGCGGCAAGTTTCGACGCAACGATGTAGACATCTCCGCCCGATTCGAGCGCGACGTACTCTTCATCCGGATGAAACGCCACAGCCATCGACGCCGGCAGCGTCCACGGAGTTGTGGTCCAGATGATGGTTGAAACTTTCTTTCCGGCCAACGCTGGATCAATCTTGGCGGGATCATCTGCCAGTCCGTATTTCACCCAAACCGTCGGGCTAGTGTGATTCTCATATTCGACTTCTGCCTCGGCCAGCGCAGTCTCATCGTGCATGCACCAGTAAACGGCGCGCAGTCCCTTGTAGACGAAGCCGTTCTCGTAGAACGAATAAAACGTCGAGAGCACCACCGACTCGTATTGCGGAGTCATGGTGGCGTAGGGCCGGTCGAAGCGTCCGAAGACGCCGATGCGCTTGAACTGGGTGCGCTGCAGGTCGAGAAACTTCTGCGCGTACTTGCGGCAGGCGGCGCGCACGTCGGTTGGCTTCATCTGCAGCTTCTTGCCGCCGAGTTCCTTGTCGACCTTGATCTCGATCGGCAGGCCGTGGCAGTCCCAGCCGGGCACATAAGGCGCGTCAAATCCGGACATGGTCTTGGATTTGACGATGAAATCTTTGAGGCACTTGTTCAATGCCGTGCCCAGGTGGATCGGGCCGCTAGTGTAGGGAGGGCCGTCGTGCAGTACGTAAAGCGGGGCACCCTTCCGCGCCTCGCGGATGCGCTCGTAGAGCCCCATCTGCTCCCAGCGGGCCAGCATTTTTGGCTCATTCTCGGGCAGGTTGGCCTTCATGGGGAAGGCGGTTTTCGGCAGATTAATCGTTTCCTTCAGCTCGAACGGCACTCAGTCGTGTCTCCCAAATGATTGAATCTTTTCATTATAGGGAGCCGAGGGAGGGAACGTCTATGCACAGGCCGACACCGGCTTGTATGCTCGCAGTATGCTTCCAGAATCGTTTGATGGAATCGAACCCACTCTGGTGACGCCTCCACAACTGGCCGGGATTCTTGAGGAACTTTCCCGCCGCGAGCCGATCTTTCATCGCCCAGAACTGGGCACGACGCGCGCCGACTTCAAGAAAATGACAGTGGACGACTTCTGGGAGGTTGGGGCCTCCGGCCGACGATATGCGCGGTCCACCGTGCTGGGAGCGTTGGAGAAGCGTTATGCCACGCCCCACGAAGACGTTTGGGAGACCACGGGTTTTCATTGCCGAGAGCTTGCCACCGATGTTTACCTTTTGACGTACACCCTGCTGCAAGACCACAAGCGGCGAACCCGGCGCGCGACCATCTGGCAGCGAACTGCAGAGGGATGGAAGATTATCTACCACCAGGGGACCATCGTTCAGGACGAGTGAAGACGAGTGAAAAAGACTGGAAGAATGGTGGAAAAAGGGATTCGACAACCGGCGTGACGTTCTGGCGCCGTTGGGCGGCAACGGGTAGGACATGTCTTTCCGACTACCAGCGGGCACATGGAAATGCACTGTCGGAAACGACAGGTACGAGTTACAATTTGAATAAGCAGTGGTTGAGCCACCCCGGTCTGCCAAAAGGGCCTTTCAGGAGCTGCAATTTAGCACAGACCGAGGCAGCCCGATGCAACTTGCGGGCGCTGGCGTTCATCTGTGTAAAGAGGGGATTCCACGCAAGTTAGGCGGACTCCCAACGAGTCGTGAGGGGTATTTCAGACCGGAAATATGGGATCCGCACAGGTTAATCCGAACGTAGCTGGCCAGGAGCCAGAACTGCACCTCTGCCTCGGCTCGCAGACTTTTGAAGAGCCACTGTGGAAGTCCCTTTTTCACGAACTCGACGACTTTTTCTTTCCCAAGAAGCTTCCTCCTCTCAAGCTGGAATCGAAGCCAATACCGGTCAAAAGCATCTGGAGTCCTTACAACTGGTACGGGATGCTGGCCTCTACGGGCTTCCACGTCTTCATTCTTCCCGCCATCGCGATACTCGTAATTGTCATCATTGGTCGGCACGTTGTGGCTGCAACACCGGAGCCGAAAGTGACCGTTACGCTCATCGATCCCGGCGATATACCTGCTCTTAAGCCGTCCAAGACTCAGGTTGGCGGCGGAGGCGGGGGCGGCGATCGCGACGTCCTGCAGGCCAGCAAGGGACGGCTGCCGAAGTTCTCTATGCAACAGATCGCTCCTCCAGCAGCGGTGATTCGCAATCTGAATCCCAAGCTGCCTGTGGAGCCTACGATCGTGATTCCGCCGCAGGTTCAGCTGGCTTCGAATAACATGCCGAATCTCGGCGATCCCATGGCAGGATCGGTCCTGCCCTCCAACGGAACCGGCTCAGGCGGCGGAATCGGTTCTGGCAGCGGCGGCGGCATCGGGTCGGGCAAGGGACCGGGGTTTGGCCCGGGCGAGGGCGGCGGCGTGGGCGGAGGGGTCTTCCGTATCGGCGCAGGAGTTTCGCCGCCGCGGGCGATTTACTCGCCGGAGCCAGAATTCTCCGAAGAAGCTCGCAAGGCCAAGTATCAAGGGGTGTGCACTCTAGGCTTGATTGTAGGAATTGACGGTCTTCCCAGAGATATTCACGTGCTGAACAGTCTAGGCATGGGGCTCGATGAGCAGGCAATAAAAGCCGTGAAGAATTGGAGATTTGAACCCGCTATTAAAGACGGTCGCCCCGTGGCGGTCATGATTGCTATCGAAGTCGACTTCCACCTCTACTGAGGCCGCTTCTACGAGGCCGGAACGCCCCTGTCGCGAACTTATTCCCTCCTTAGAACTGCAAAGTGTCCGAGCTTTCTTTCGCGAAATCCCAGGTGGAGAATTTGATTTCGGCCGGTGTACTGAGGACACAGTAATTGTGGACGGCTGCGGGGCGCTATGCGAGTCTTGTGCGGGAAACTATTCCTTCAGATCCTATTCCTTCAGATCAACGTGAAGAACGTCGGCAATCTCGTGTCCCAAGAATCGTTGTCCCAGCCGCCGGAATTTCTCGACCGAATCGGTCGCGAAGAACTTCAACCGGGCGACCGCGCGACGCTCATCTTTGGGGTTGCCCGCCGGCGGCAAAAGCTCCTGAAGATGGCCGGCCACGGTTCGCGCTGTCGATTCGGCGGAATCCACGATATTGACATGGCTCGGTGCAACACGATGAAGCAGAGGCTTCAGCAACGGATAGTGCGTGCAGCCAAGTACCAGAACGTCGGCGTCAGCGAAGCCATCGGCGAAGGCCTCGCCAAGATAGATGCGCGCGACCTGCTCGGTCACGCCATGCTCGACCCATCCTTCTTCGACCAGCGGAACCAGCAGCGGACAGGCCTTCTCCCGTGCCTCTAGGCCGCGCATTTCGAGCGCCTTGCGATAGGCGTGGCTGCTGATCGTAGCCTCGGTCCCGATGACGACAATTTTCCGGTTTTTCGTGGCCGCGGCAGCCGTTTCCGCGCCCGGTTCAACGACGCCAACGACGGGCACATGCGCGGCTTGTGTGATGCGGTCGAGGGCCAGCGCCGTGGCCGTGTTGCAGGCGATAACGAGCAACTGGGCTCCGTGGGATTCGAGATAGTGTGCCGCCTCGACGGCATATCGAGCCACGGTGTCGACGGATTTCGAACCGTAGGGCAGGCGCGCGGTATCGCCGAAATAGGCATAGTCGGCGTCAGGGATGACTTCAAGTAAAGCTTTAAGAACGGTGAGGCCACCGAAACCGGAATCGAATACACCGATGATGGGACGACGAGCAGTCATTGATCGGATTGCGCTTCATGATAGCAGCGGGCAACGAATCGGACGGTGATCAGGATTGTTCGGCCTGGATTGGTTGGCGTAGATTCTCCGCGTCGCGGTCTACGCCTTGGGATGGGTTCTTGCCACTCCGGAGGCAACGCCCAGGACTTCTGCCGTCCGTCCGCAGCAGGGACCCGGCGGAATCGGCGCGCCGTGCGGGCAGGTGCGCGGATGGCCGAGGAATGTGCAAATCTTATCCGTCGCTTCGGGCGAGAGAATGTGCTCGAACTTGCAGGCCTGCTGCTCGATTTCGGTCTCGCTGTCCATTGCTAGGCTGTCGGTGAAGAGGCGCTCGGCCAGCCGGTGCCGGCGAATGATGCTGCCGGCGCGTTCGCGGCCGCGCGGCGTCAGTTCCACGATCATCGTGCCATCGCCCACCGAGGCCGACACGGGCTTCAGCGCGTCGTGGCAGGGATTCACGAACGGTTTGTGATCATGCGCTTCTGGCGGATGCGGTGCCGACCTCACCAGTTCCAGTTCGATCATCTTTTCTATCGCCAGGCTTACGGGCAGTGCGCCGTGCACTTCCATGCGCTCGACCTCAGCGATTTCGCCATGCTCGGCGAGCACCCAGAGTTCTTCGAGCACTTCGTCCAGTTGCTCTTCGTCGGCCATGGAGAACACTTCCTGCGCCGCAATTTTTCCGTGGTGCAGCTCAATGCGCCGGTCGGCCAGCCGCGCGACCACCGGGTCATGCGTGACCATCACGATGGTGCGTCCCTGCTGGTGAAATTCGCGGAGCAACCGCAGCACGATTTCTTCGTTCTGCGCGTCGAGATTGCCTGTCGGTTCGTCGGCCAGGATGATGCGCGGATCGTTGATCAGCGCGCGCGCAATGCACACACGCTGCTGCTCGCCTCCTGAAAGCTGCGACGGAAGATGATGGGCGCGGTCGCCCAGTCCGACGCGCGCTAAAGCGTCGATCGCTTCCTTTTCGTCGGTCATGCTGTGAAAGTACTGCGCCAGCATGACGTTTTCGACCGCGGTGAGGAAGGGAATCAGGTGGAATTGCTGGAAGATAAACCCGATTTTTTCGGCGCGCACACGATTCAATTCGGCGGAGGAGATTCCGGCCACATTTTGCCCGTCGAGCCAAATCTCGCCGGAGGTGGGCCGGTCCAGGCAGCCGATCAGATTGACCAGCGTCGATTTTCCCGACCCTGACGGCCCCATGATCGACAACCATTCGCCAGGCGTCACATGCAGAGAAATGTGGTCGAGCGCATGGATGGCGCCGTTGTCTTTATCTTTGCCCAAGCCGTTTCCCGCTTCCTTGGCAGGGTAGAGCTTGGTGACATCCTTGATCTGAATCATTTCACTCTCCCCTCAGAATCACCGCCGGCTGCACGCGGCGCAACAGCGAAATGGGAAGGATCGCCGACAAAAGCGTGACCACCATGCTACCAGCCAGAACGATTGGCAGCACGCTCCATCGCGGCACGACGGCAGCATGGAAATTCACTCGGCCAATCCATGCCGCGATGCCTATGCCAGCCGCGAATCCGATCACGGCACCGATTGCACCCAAAGCCGCCGCTTCGGCAGCGAAAAATCCGTTGAGCAGACGGCCGGAAGCCCCGAGCGCTTTCATGATGGCGAAGTCGCGGCGCCGGTCGAAGACCCACCCCATCAGCGTGGAAAGCACGCACAAAGCGGAAGTCAAAATGATCAGTGCCGCCGCTGCCAGTAAAGTGGCTCGCGTCTTGCCCAGCACGCGCGCCTCGCCTTCCATGATCTGGCGCACCGGTCGCACATCCGCCGCCGGGATCGCCTGCACGAGCTGATTCATCATGGCAGCGATTTCCTCCGGCGATCCGTTCGCCGCGACCTCGACACTGGAGGGCTGCACTCCGGTCCATGCGACAAAGTCAGGCAGCGAGAGATAAATTCGGCTGTCTTCGGCAGCCCCGGTTTGCACCGTACCCACCGGAGTGACTTGCAACACGCGCCCCTGGAAGGTCAAATCAAACGCCTGATTTTTTGGCGTGATGATGGGTGCGGCGCGCACCCCAACCAGCGCTTGGTTCGGAGTAGTGGGCCAATTGCTCACCTTCCACCAGCGATTCAGTTGCCGCGCGCGATTGAAATCCGCGCCCGCGACCACAATGGGCTGGCCGCCGCTCGTGCGCGCTACGATCATGCCAAAAGACGCAGCGATACCGCGTCCTGCCAGAACCGAATCGACTTGCAAGAGCGCGTCGGCAGGAAGAGAAGCGCCATCCTTGCCGACCAGAACGATATTTGCGCCGTAGTTGCGGAACTCGCGGCGCAGCTTGGCCTGCACGTCGACGTAAAGATTCAGCATTGCGGTCGCAACCGCGGCCGCTACCACCATGGCAAATAGTGCCGAAGCCGCTCGCCCCCGGCGCAGTACTGCTGCTCGCACCAGCATGCGCAACAGCATGGATGTGTGGGGAGCGTCGGCCCTGCTGGCGGCCAGATCTCGCGCGGCATTTGAGACGGGCGCGCTCACAGTTCACCTCGCAGGGCAAATACCGGATCGAGTCCAACCGCGCGCCGGATCGCCGCCGCGCTCCCGGCAAACGTCACGATCACGGCTATCGCGAGGATGACCGGCAGCAATACAGGCTGAATCGAAATCTGCGAATTGAAAATGGAGTGGCCAATCTGATGCGCCAGAAGCGCACCCGCGCCAAAGCCAACAATCCCCCCGAAGAGCGCAAGCAGTAGGGCTTCGGCGAAGAAAACTGCGGCCACTGCCAGCTTCCCTGCGCCCAGAGCCTTCATCAATCCGACTTCCGCGCGACGCTCGAAGATCGCGGTGGCCATCGCGGCCGAAACGGCCAGCGCCGAGGCAAAAAGCGCGGCTAATGTAATCAGGAAAATCAGTCCCTCAATGCGCGTGAGCATCGCGCCCTCGTTCTGCGCGACCTGGCGAATCTGCTCGGCATGCGAGTGCGATATCGCCTCGGTCAACTGCAGCGCAATCGCCTGCGGATACGGCGTGCAATACCACCGCTCGTAAACCGCGCCTGACATGCTTTTCGGATCGCGGCGGCCAAAGGCGTCTTCCGGCTTGGTGAGCGCGCTGACATAAATGCGGCGGACGACGCCCGGCCGGCCGAGAACATCCTGTGCCAGCGCGAGTGGCGCGACGATCTGATCGTCCTCCGTTCCTCCGGTGGACAGAACTCCGCTGACATGCAGAGCTCGCCCGGAGAGAGTAACTGAGTCCCCCGCCTTTTTACCCAATCGCGCTGCAAGCCTCTCGCCGATCAGAACATCATGCGAGTTATCGCTCGGCCATGCGCCCTCGGCCTTCCACCAAGGATGCGTGGTGCGGACGCCGGTGACGAAATCTTCCTTGCCCAGCTGAATGTCTTTTGCAAAGTAGGTGCCGAGCAGCGTCGTGTCCTGTGACTTGCCGTCCTTCTGGATCTCTACGTTGACCGGAAGCATGGGTGCAAACGCCGTAATGTTATTGCGCCAGAAGATGTCCTTGATCTTTGGCAGGTCGGCTTCGTTGAGGAAAGCGCCATCGGTCGGCGGCTTGAGATTGACGCCGCCAATCTCGACGTCGAGCGAGTCTTCCTGCGGCGTGACGATCAGGTTGGCGCCAATGGTGCGGAGTTCGCGGTTAATCTTGTCGCCGATGTCGGTGGCGACGGCAATCATCGCGGTGGCAACGGTAACGCCAAGAGTGATCGCCGCGCCGGCCAGCACCTTGCGCCGTTTCTGTCGGCGGAACGATTCGTAAACGAGCCGGACGAACACGGCTACTGCGCCCCGAACAGGCGGCTGCCGGCCGCGATGTCGGCCTCCTGGATGATGATCGCGTCAGCCGTCTGGGTGGCTTTGAGCGGAATGGGATTGCAGCCTCCCGCCGTACCTACCGACTGCGGATTTATCGGCGCGGCGCAGTTCTTGCACACCACGCCGTTGCCGCTTTTGTAGAAACCGACTGCACCGCAGATTTCACAGGCGTCGAACACGGTCGCGATCTTGCCGTCCGGCTTCTGATAGAGCCAGAACCGCACCTCTGTGCCGTTCTCTTGCGCCTGGAAGCGGTGTAGGTCTCCGTCGGAAACCTGGGCCAGCGGAATCATTACAGCCCCGTTGGTGAAGACGACCTGGGTCGCAGGCGAGAGCGCGCTCACGCTCTTCGAATAGATGAACTCGGCCGTGACCATCACGATGAACACGAAGGAGAACGTGCAGACCGACGCCATCCAGAGCCGCTCGCGGCGCGCCGTCCAGGCTGCTTTGCGGCGCGCGGCCGGCGAAGGCGAGTCCGGCACGGGCTGGCGCCGTTTGGCGTCGAACAGGATCATCAGCGCGGCCAGGGCAAAGATCGTGACAAAGAAAAACCAGTCGTTGCTGACGATCGGGCCGATAATCGCCATTTCGCGCTTCGACGAGGCAATTACGCCGCTCTCCGAGAGCTCGTGCAGGCCCGAGATCAGCAGTTGCCCAGCCACCAGGAACATGATTGCGGTCGTGACCCGGAAGAACTTCTGCAGATTAATACGCACGCTGCCCTTGACGAACATCACGCCAAAGGCGATGGCCGCGAGCACGCCCAGCAGCGTGCCCAGGAAGCTCATCAGTTCGGAGGAGTTCAGCGTGACCGCGGAGAGAATCAGCACGGTCTCGGCGCCCTCGCGCAACACCATCAAAAAGATGAAGACGAACAGCCCGAACCAGGCGTCGTTGCCGGCCAGCAGGCCTACTTTGCCTTCGATTTCGCCCTTCATCTTGCGGCCGGTCTTCATCATGAAGACGACCATGGTGACGACAAAGAACGCGGCCACCAGCATGACCCAGCCTTCGAAAACGTCTTCGTTCAGATGGGTGCGCGAGATGATGATGGCCACGCCGATGCTGCCCAGAAACGCCGCCCCCAGCGCCGCGTAGACGGTCTTGCGCAGCTCGGAGCGGCCAATCTTGGTCAAGTATGCGAGCGTAATGCCGACGATGAGGGCGGCCTCGACGCCTTCGCGGAGAGTGATGATGAACGCCTGTAACATGAGAAGAGCCTTATGATCTTGAAAATGAATTTCAATTTCAAATTCAAGGATAGTCTTGGGCGGGCAAGGGCGTCAATCCGCCGCCTCACAAACTGTTGTGATTAGGATCACACGGTAGAAATGCTCAGGTGAACGGCTTTTCTGAGAGGGGCATGTGCATGGTCCATTAATTCAGCTGGCCATTTTTCGCAAACTGATTGTTCGAAGCGCAAGCCAACTTCCTCGCCTTCATTGACTTGCGTTAGTCCTGCCCCTAAGATTTCAGCCCAACGATCGGGCAAACCATCTCGCACTACCGCATCGTGGAGAAACTGGGCGGCGGGGGGATGGGTATTGTCTACAGGGCCGAAGACCTGAAGCTCGGTCGTCAGGTCGCACTCAAGTTTCTCCCAGACAACCTTGCGAACGACAAACAAGCACTTAGCCGATTCCAGCGCGAAGCCAAGGCTGCGTCCGCCTTGAACCATCCGAACATTTGCACGATCTACGAGATCAACGAGTCCGAGGGGCGAACCTTCATTGCTATGGAACTGCTGGAAGGCAAGACGCTCCGGCACATGATCGCGGGGAAGCCGCTGGAGATCGAGACGGTGCTCGATCTCGGCATCGAGATTGCCGACGCCTTGGACGCCGCACATGTGAAAGGAATCATCCATCGCGACATCAAGCCCGCCAACATCTTCGTGACGAACGGGGGTCACGCGAAGATTCTGGATTTCGGATTGGCAAAGGTTACCGCCAAGCAAGAGAGCGTTGCCCTGAACGCGCAGACCGTCGACTTAGAGGAACAACTAACCAGTCCCGGCAGCGCGGTTGGCACGGTCGCCTACATGTCGCCGGAGCAGGTGCGGGGCAAAGAATTGGACGCGCGCACAGACCTGTTCTCGTTCGGCGCGGTGCTCTACGAGATGACGACTGGGACTCTGCCGTTCCGGGGCGACACGTCAGCCCTCATCTTCAACGCCATTCTGGAACGCGCGCCTGCAGCCCCGGTGCGGCTAAATCCCGACGTGCCTGCTGAACTGGAACGTATCATCAACAAGGCCTTGGAGAAGGAGCGCGACGTCCGTTGTCAGTCAGCGGCTGAGTTGAGAGCCGATCTAAAGCGGCTGAAACGGGAGACGGAATCCGGCAAGGTCGCTGTCCGGGCCGCGAAGGCTCCGCGCACGTCACACCGAACGATGGTTGTTTCCGCGGTGGCTGCGGGACTCGCTATTGCCATGATCACGCTGGTAGCGGCCTATTTACGAAGTAGCAGTCACAGCCACATTAAGTCGGTTGCCGTTCTGCCGTTTGTTTCGACAAATCAGCAGCCGGATTCGGATGACCTGAGCGATGGCATCACCGAAGCCGTGATTGATACGGTCTCCCAGGTTCCCGATGTGAGGGTCATGTCCCGTGGCTCTGTCTTCCGCTACAAGAACAAGGAAACGGATCCACAACAGGTTGGCCGGGATTTGAAAGTGGATGTGGTGCTGACCGGAAATGTCGCAAAGCGGGGCGATCAGATTGTCCTAAGCGCCGAGTTGGTCAATGTCGATGACGGGAGTCACATCTGGGGGAAACGCTACAGCCGAACCGTCTCAGACCTGCTCGCTCTGCAGCAGGAGATCGCCGCCGACGTCTCTCAACGGCTGCAACCGCAGTTGAGTGGAGAGCAGAAACAAAAGCTGGCCAAACTGCCAACCGACAGTCCCGACGCATACCAGCTGTATGTAAAGGGCCGTTACTTTCTCGACCGCTTCTCAGCAGACGGCCGAGCCAAAGCTCTTGAGTACTTTCAGCAAGCCATTGCCAAGGATCCGGGATTTGCAGGAGCCTATGCCGGACTTGCCGGAACACAAATATTGCGAGGCTTTTTTGGAGAAGCAGTAGGCCCGCAGGAAATGGCGGAAGGGATGGCCGCGGCCCGCAAAGCGCTCAGTCTGGATAGCTCGCTGAGTGAGGCTCGTTCCGCACTGGGCCTCGGACTTCAAATGGATCTGCGTTGGACCGAGGCAGAAAATGAGTACCGGCAGGCCATTGCTGAAAATCCGAACTGCTCTCTCTGCCACCTGTATTATGCTACCGAACTGGAGTTTAGCGGGAGGACTAGCGAGGCGAGTTCAGAAGTCAAGCAGGCGCAACTGCTCGACCCTTTGTCCTTCCTCGCCCGTGAGGTCGGGGGTATGGTTATTACTTTGCGAAAGACTATGACGAAGCCATCCGCCAATACCAGATGGCGATCGAGATGGACCCCTCGAATCCCACGGCCTATGAGGACCTGGGGGATGCTCATCTGCTGAAGCAGATGTGCTCGGAAGCGGCCAAGAACTACAAGCGTTCTGAGGAGCTATCTGGACATGCTCAGAACGGGGCGGAGATTGCCAAGGCATTTGCCGATGCCGGCTGTCGCGGCATGATGAATAAGTATCTGGAATTCTATTCGGATCCGTCGAACCCGGATTACTTTCCGATGTCCGCTGGTCTGACTGCGGCCTACCTGGGCGAGAAGGACCTGGCCTTCAAGTACCTGGAACAAGCGTTCGCGACCAAGCAGGGAATCCTGTGGCTAAAGGTTGAGCCGCAGCTCGACAATATCCGCTCCGATCCCCGCTACGCCGACCTATTACGCCGGGTCGGGCTGGCGCAGTAGTGGAAGGGATACGCGCTCGGTTGACGCAATCAGTTTTCCCTCACAACCTCTTCAGGAACGCATTCGCCTCGGCCGCGCGCGGGAACAGCCTTTCCTCCGCCTCGAACTCGGCCGAGTGCACGCACCGCCGGCTGCCCCGCAGCTTGACCGGATGCTTCAGGTGCAGCATTTCGTGGTAGACGATGTACTCCAGCACGTAACGCGGCACAGCGGGATGGTCGAAGATGCGGCTGATGATGATGGCGTTGTGCGCCGGATCATAGTGGCCGAGGATGCGCCGCGTCTTCGACTGGCTCCAGCTCATGCGTGGCCGCGCCATCAGCCCATGAAAGAAACGCGTGTTCAGGTCCTCAAAGATGGCGTCGAGATCGTAGTAGTGCCCACGCGCCAGCCTTAGGCGCTTGCGGCCGCGCATCTGCCGGACAAGATGCGCCTTGCGGACAATCTCGTGGCTGGCGACATATTTCCGATAACGGGCTGCATGACCGCGATCGATCGGCCGCCGGTACATCTTGGCGAGGAGAATATGTGCGATCGCACGCAAAACCGCCTCGGGCGCGCCTTCCAGCAGATCCGACAGCCGCACCAGCAAGCGGCCATCGCGCAGACGGATCGTGTTGTTGACATTGGCGAAGGCGAAGAACTCAATCTTCAGTTCGGGCGGGGAATAGCCTGGACGAAGTTCGCTGTAAGTTTCCTGAAAGATTTCGAGCAGCCCGGAGCGCACGGTGAAGTTAGAGTAACAGGGGCTAGGGACTAGGGGCTAGGGATTTGAGATCAAGGATTCGAGTTGGAGGCTAGGAGAGCGAGTGCGGTCAGGCGCAAGCATGATACGGTGATCGCTGGGCTCTGGCCCTGACGCCTTACGCTAGAACCCGCTTCACTCCGGCCTTCCACTTTTCACGTTGTCTTCCGTATTCAATTTCTTATGCTTGGCGGCGTCGTCCTGGTCGGCCAGCAGTTTGCGATGGTCCACGGCCGAGTCGTCCACGGTATCCAGAACGTTGGTCAGGACGAATTCGTACTGGCGCAACTCTTCTGGCTTGACACCGGCGGCATCCTTGAGTGCACGCAGCTTCGCCTGGAATTCCGTATCGGCGGCGATGATACCTTTCAGCGGCTTGCGGATGTCGTCCTTGCGGCCGACGTAGGTGTCAATGTTGTCATTGAGCTCGTCGTAGAGCAGCAGAAAGTCGGAGAGGATGTCGTGTGTCTGCTGCGGGCGGTTTTTCACCTTCGGGTCGGCGCGCATCTGTTCCAGCTTCACCAGGCGCGCGCGTGCGAACTGAACGTAGAGTGCCAGCCGCTTTTGCGGTTCCCAACTGGCGTCGCGAATCTGGTCGATTTCCTGCTGCGTTAGGGGATCGTGATGGCGTTGCGCGGACGCACCCGGCGTCAGAACGGCACTGCTCATCAACAGCACCGTGCCCAGGATGCATCGAAGGCCCGTCGCGGTCATTTGGTCCCTTTCGGAAACATGGAGGCGAGCAGATCGTCACGTACTCGCTGCAGACGCTTGATGGCGTCTTCGACCGGTGGCTGCTCGTCATGAGCGAGAGTATGAAGCATGTCGTTGAGCTTGCGCGTCATGCCGCGCACAGCGATCTCGGTCTGTTTTTCATGCTTGTGGGCTTGAATTGAGTAGTCCCGCGCCAGCTCCGAGAAACCAACCACGTCGGCTAATGCGGTTTGGGCTTTTTCAGGGTCGTCCGCCTCGTACTGTTTGTCGGCTTCGACCAGCTGCCGGTGCGCAATCTGCAAACAAATCTTTGGCCGGTCGCCCACACTCGCCGCGGCAACCCGCGCCTTCAGTTCTTCGATGCTGGGCTCGCCCGAGGGAGCTGCCTGCGATACGGATGCTGCGAGGGCCGCGGCCAGCGCAACGGCGGCACAAAATCGGAATGGGCACATTAGCCTGCGCATGGTGCAAGTCCTAGGCGCACTTCTTCGGCACTTATTTCCTTGGTTCAATGGCAACCAGCCGGTGCTTCGCCTGCCATTCCTGATCAGGATACTTCCCGCTGGCCGTGTTGAGGAAGAGGTGATAGTTGAGTGCCGCCTGCTTGAAATCCTTGAGATGGTCGTAGGCAGAGGCGCGCAGGAAATAAGTGATGGGAATTTCCGGCAAGAACTTTGCTCGGGTATCGAGTGCTTTGATGGCGAGGGCGTAATTCTTGTTCTCTCCGGCGGCAAAGGCGAGATCGCCATAAGCTTCGCCGAAGTCGGGCTTCAGCTTCACGGCGGTAAGGAATTCCTTCTGGGCTTCCGGGAATTTTCTTTCGAGCACCAATGAATGCCCCAGATCACGATGCAGACCTGCATCGTTCGGGGAACCGGCCAGCAGCTCGCGGTAGACCGCTTCCGCCAGATCGTTCTTCCCGAGTGTGTCGTAAACTTCTGCCAGATCGCGCTGAACGGATGGGTCCGCAGGAGCAAGCTTAGCCCCGGTTTGCAACTCGAGAACGGCAGCGTCGTTCTTGTTTTCTGCCGCCAAAACACGGCCCAGCTGAATGTGGGCCGGGGCATCATTCGGACGCGTGGCCACAAGCTGGCGAAGGTATGCTTCTGCATCGGGGAAATGGCGGCCGCGCATGGAAATGTTGGCTAGTCCAGTGAGAGCGTCGGCCGCGCTTGCGTCAGTAGATGCCGCCAGCGCCAGAGCTTGTTTGTATTCATCCTCAGCTTCGGAGAATTTCTGCCGTTCTTCGAACATTCGTCCAGCAGCAAGGTGGGGCTCGGGGTCCTTCGGTTGGAGCGTCCCTGCCTGATGATAGGCGGCAATTGCCTCTTCAGGCTTGGACTTTTCGAGCACGTGCCCCAAAGAAAGCCAGGCACGCGCTTTTCCCTCGGCTGCGTGACTGGTCGGTTTGAGCTGAGTGGCGGTCCGCAGAAACTGCTCGGCTTCAGGTTGGCCCGTCTTGGCGAGTTGCAATCCCAGGTTCAGGTTCGTTTCGAAAACGTCCGGCTTGGCCGCCACCGATTTGCGGTACGCCGCAATCGAATCTTCGACCTTGCCCAGACCGTTCTCCACAAATCCGAGATCGAACCATGCCTCGTAATTTGAGGGCTCGCTCTCGACCACCTGCTTCAGCAAAGGCTCAGCCGCGGCGTAGTTTTGCTTCTGAATGAAGTCTTCAGCCTTGTTCAGTTCCGGGCGTGGCCGCGCATCCTCATCTACAACGCGCGTTTTGTCATGAGATTTGGTGGAAGAAGAGCCCCCCGTTTGCGGCTGAGTCTGATCGGTGGCAGGCTGATTTTGCGTCGATGAAGAGGAACTGGCCGAAGACGGACTTGCATTCGCAGCTTGTGCGCCAGCTGTCCCGCAGGCGAAAACTACAGCCAGTAGCGCAGCCGTGGCAGCGTCCGTCGCGATTCGCCTCCCGAGTCCCATCGTAAGTTTAGGAGCGGTCTCTGGAACGCGAGCCATTGCCATTCAGAATACCTGCCAGAAATTTTCCGGTGTAAGAATCCGCCAGCTTTGCAATCGCTTCGGGCGAACCCGCGCCCACCACCTTGCCACCGCGATTGCCCCCCTCGGGGCCGAGATCGATGACCCAGTCGGCTGTCTTGATGACTTCAAGATTGTGTTCGATGACGAGGATCGATCCGCCCGCGTCGATCAGTCGGCGAAAGGCCGCGAGTAATTTGCTCACATCGTCGAAATGCAGGCCGGTCGTGGGCTCATCAAAGATGTAGAGCAGGCGTCGTTTCCGCTGTGAGTCGCCATCGCGACCTGAACGACCAACTTCCCGCGTGGTGGGCTGAAGGTGCGCAGCTAGCTTCATTCTCTGCGCCTCGCCACCCGACAGCGTGGTCGCCGACTGTCCTAACCGAAGATAACCGAGGCCGACCTCCTCCAGAGTGCGCAGCTTTTCGGTGACCTTGGGCGCCTCGGCGAAGAACTTCAGCGCTTCCTTTACCGTCAGATTCAGGACTTCGTGAATGTTCTTTCCCCGGTATCGCACTTCGAGGACTTGCGGCTTGTAACGCGTGCCCTTGCACTCCTCGCAAATCAGCTCGACGTCGGCCAGAAACTGCATTTCGACGGTAACGGTGCCATCACCCTGGCAAGTCTCGCAACGGCCTCCCGGGATGTTGAATGAAAAATGCCCCGAGGTGAAACCGCGCTTCTTGGCTTCCGGCAGGGAAGCAAACAGATCGCGGATGGCATCGAATGCCTTGATATAGGTGACCGGATTCGAGCGAGGAGTGCGCCCGATCGGCGACTGATCGACCAGCACAACTTCATCGATGAAGCGGTCACCCTCGAGACTTTCCCATGTGGCAGCCGGGCCAGTCGCGCCATTTGTGGATTGCTGCTTGGCCTGAGCCAAGGCGCGGTAAAGCACCTGATGCAGTAACGTCGACTTGCCCGATCCGGAGACGCCGGTGATTGCGACCAGCATTCCGAGCGGGATGCTGATGTCGACGCCCTTCAGATTGTTGGCGCGCACGCCGCGAATCGTGATCTGCTGGGTGCCCGGCTTGCGGCGCGTGACGGGCGGTTGAATGCGCAGTTCCTCGGACAGATAACGTCCGGTCAGCGAATTCGCATTGCGCCGGATCTCGTCGTACGTTCCGGCAGCGACGAGCTTTCCGCCATTCTCGCCCGCGCCCGGCCCGAGATCGAGAATGCGGTCGGCAGCACGCATGATGTCAGGATCATGCTCGACCACCAGAATCGTGTTTCCCAGATTCCGGAGGTCTTGAAGAATCCTGATCAGCCGGTGCGTGTCGCGTGGGTGCAGCCCGATTGAAGGCTCATCCAGCACGTAGAGTGTGCCCACCAGCCGCGAGCCGAGCGAGGTGGCCAGCTGAATGCGTTGCGCCTCGCCGCCGGAGAGAGTTGACGAAAGCCGGTCAAGCGTCAGATATTCCAGTCCCACATCGTTCAAAAAACGCAGCCGCTCGCGAATCTCCTGCAGCAGCTTGTCGGCAATCTCAGCTTGCTCTGGGCTTAACTTTACCTGGGCGAAGAAATGCGCAGCATCTTCCACTGTGAGCGCGCAAACTTCGCAGACGTTGCGCCCATTGATTTTCACCTGTCGAGCTTCCAGCCGCAGCCGTGTACCGTTGCATGCCGGGCAGAGAGAATACCCGCGGTAGCGGCTGAGGAACACCCGCACGTGCAGCTTGTACTTCTTGCGCTCAAGATAATTGAAGAATCCCCGCACGCCCGGAAATCTTCCTTCTCCGTTGAGCACCAGATTCTTGTGCTCTTCGGCCAGGTCGACCCACGGCACATCAAGCGGAATGCTTGCCTGCTTGGCAAAGCGCTTCAGATCGGTGATCAGCGGACGATACTTAGGCTTGGTCCACGGTTCAATCGCGCCTTCTGCCAGCGTTTTCATCTTGTCGGGAATGACGAGGTCAAGGTCGAAGTCAATCGTGTTGCCAAATCCCTGGCAGCGCGGACACGCACCGTATGGATTGTTAAACGAAAAAAGTCTCGGCTCCGGCTCCTCGTAGCGCAGGTTGCAGTTCTTGCACTCGAAGCGCTGGGCAAAGCGCATTGTGGTGGGTTGGCCTTCACTCCGCGGAATTTCGAAAATCACTTCGCCCGATTCCCGATAGGCCGTCTCAATCGCATCCACAATCCGCGAGCGAGACTCTGCAGAAACTGTCAATCGATCCACCAGCACGAAGACCGGCTGATCGAAGTTGATATCCAGCAAAGACTCGGGCGTGGAGAATTCGAAAACTTGTCCCGCCTGATAAAGGCGGTTGAACCCCGCCTTGCGCAGGTCGAAGAGCCGCGTCTTTAGCACATCGGTCAACTGGCCGGGGTTGGCAGTCTTCTTGGGTTTGGCAGATCGGCCAGATTTCGCCGGCGTTTCCTGCATCGCGCCGTTCGGCCGTTGCAGAGGAAACAAGACCTGCAGTCGCGTTTCTGGATCGAGCGCCAGAATCGCGTCGGCGACTTCATCCACCGTGTCTTTCTTCACCTCGCGCCCGCAATTCGCGCAGTAAGTTCGCCCAACGCGGGCGTAGAGCAGCCGAAGGTAGTCGTAGATTTCCGTCGCTGTGGCCACCGTCGAGCGCGGATTCCGCGTCGTATTCTTTTGCCGGATCGCGACTGCGGGGGCAATGCCGTCAATCGTGTCCACATCCGGCTTCTCGATTCGCTCCAGAAATTGCCGCGCATAGGCGGAAAGCGACTCCACATAGCGCCGCTGGCCCTCGGCGTAAATCGTGTCGAAGGCGAGCGAGGACTTGCCGGAACCGGAGACGCCGGTCACGACCGTCAGGGTGTTGTGCGGAATCTCAAAATCGATGTTCTTGAGGTTATGAACGCGGGCGCCGCGTACAACAATGTTTTCCGTGGGCTTGAGGGCGTCAGACATCGAGTCGGGCCGGAACCACCCCGCGCTCTGCCGGGCACACATGCTCAGCCGGCTCCGCGAGGCCTACCGAATCTTTTTATTATAAGGCAGGCGATTGTCTGTCGCTTTGCGCGGACGAGCGGATAGTGAGACTAACAGGGGAAAGATTCACGAGGCGAGAAGATCACAAGCCGGCTGCGCGTCAGTCGAGGAGCGAGTCCTTCTCCCGATCCCGCTGCTTGCCGTAGCGGAACGCGAAACCGACGCCGATTGTCATGGCGCCGAGCGGCGGAACGAGCAGAATCAGGATGGCGCGGCTCAACGCGATCTGCCCATCCTTGGGCGCGCCTTTTGCGCTCTCGTAGCACATCTGGCAGCCCTGGGCAAAGGCGGGCGTGATACTGAAAGCGAGAATCAACGCGCCTATTGCCCAGCGAAACTTGGCAGAGAATTTCAAACGCTACTTCCTTCGTGATCTCTATTTCCCGTACTGCAAGCCTACCCCATTCGGCGGAGGCTGCACCCGATCCGCATCCGGGAAGAAAAAGAAATACATGATGACGAAGCACGCCGTCACTGAAATCACCAGCAGCCAGCGCATCAGTGCCCGCTCAAATTTCAAGTGCATGAAGTAGCCGATGATCAGCGCCGACTTGATCACCGAAAGAAATATCAGCGCCTCCAGCATCCGCACCGGCTGGAAGACCTGCTTGTATCCCAGTACAACCTCGATGGCCGTCAGAACCAGCAGCGCTGCCCAAACCCAGAAGTATTTTGTCTTGCTGTCTTCCTGCGCTACATCGTGCATCGTTGGCCCTCAGCGGCTAAAGCCGCACCTTCTCGCATTCCATGCGGCACGACTGAGGTCGTGCCCTTCCCGATCTCTCACATCACGACACCTTGGTCGACATCAAATACACCAGTGGGAAAATGAACATCCAAACCAAGTCAACAAAGTGCCAGTACAACCCGGCAACCTCCACGTCATGCGCGTCGTAATCCTTGGGCTTGAGAAACAGAATCACCGCGCATAGAACCAGCCCGACACCCAGCACATGCACCGGGATGCGAAAGACGTTGCCGGCGGGAATCAGCAGCGCGGCCGCGATCCAGGTCACGGCCAGAATCGGCAGAAACCACTTCCGGAATGCCACCACCCCCAGGTAAATCACACCTATGGTCACATGCAACATGTGCATTGCAGTAAGCCCGAAAAATGCCTGAGGAAACTGCGGAATATTCTTCGAAATGTCGGCCAATTCTCCCGATCCGCTCGCAGGATGCACGCCCAGAAGCGCTACAAAGCCGGGCAGGGACAGCCCTTCTGCAATCAGCTTGCTCCACTCCATGCCGTGCAGCACGATGAACGCCGTGCCGAAGATCATCGTGGCCAGCAGCCAGTTGCGCGTCCATGCACGATCATTACGCTGCGCGGCGAACACGGCCAAGACCATGGTCAGCGAGCTCGAAAGCAGGCACGCCGTCATGACGGTGGCGTTCGCGATGCTTTCCGCGTGGAACGGCGTGGGCCAGGGAATGGTGTAGAGCCGGTTGTAGCTGAAAGCAAACAGCAGCGCCCCGAAGGTGAGCGAGTCTGAAGCCAGGAAGAGCCACATCCCGACCTTTTTCGAATAGGCTCCGAATAGCGGAGCTTCGTATGCTCCCGGAGCGCCGTGCCCAACCGCAGCATGTTCCAGCGTGGCGTCAGCCATTCCTCAGATTCCCCTTTCCGTTTCCTTATCTCGCGAGTCCCAGCAGCGCAAAAATGTAAATCCACAACACCAGCATGAAATGCCAGTACCACGCGGTGATGTCGACAGCAATCCGCCGCGCTTCGACCGGCCGGTGGAGCAGGGAAGCGCTCGCAGCCCAAAGCAGCGCGATCAGTCCACCCGCAAGATGGACCGCGTGCGTGATCGTCAGCAAAAACGCAAACGAGCTGCTGGGGTTCGTGTTCATGTAAAAACCGCCATTATGCAACTCGCCCCAGGCGAGCCATTGGCCGGTGAGAAAGCCGAACCCGAGCAGCACGGTCAGCCCCAGCCATGGGAAGGAAGGTTCATCTCCCAGCGAAACTCCCGGAATCGAACTCACGGGAGCGAGCGCCGCTCGCCGTGCCGCCTGGCGCCGCGCAAGTTCCATGGTCGCGCTGCTCACCAACAGCAGCGCGGTGTTGATGGCCAGCAGCACCCACGGCAGGCGTACCACGCCCCAGTCGTGCACGTAGCTGGACGAAGCATCGTCGAATGTCGGCAGTCCCTTGCGCACGATGTACGCGCTGGTCAGCGAGATAAAAACCATGCATACAGTTGCAATCGCGCAGACAAGTCCCAGGCGCGCACGCCGCAGCCGCGCACCATAATCGGGGAGATTGCTGCCACGGCCGTCGTCGCCTCCGCCAACAGGTGGCACGGGCGGCTTTTGGCCATGCCCGATCCCATCGATGGGTGTCGTTGGTGTGTAGGTCGCCATAACTACTCAGTGTCCCGTAGAAGCCACCGGCGGATCCGTCTGCATCACGTAATCCTTCGGCGCACCAGGGACGCCATACTCATACGGTCCGTTATGCACGACCGGGGTCTTCCCGCCAAAATTGTCGTGCGGCGGCGGAGTCGCCGTCGTCCACTCCAGCGTCGTCGCTTCCCATGGATTGTCGCTGGCCTTGGGCCCCTTGAACATGCTCCAAAACAGATTGATCACAAAAATGAACTGCGCCGCAATCGTGATGAACGCCGCATACGTCATGAAGGTCTGCAGCGGGATCAGCTTCGACTGATATGCCACTTCAGTGAATTGCGAATACCTCCGGGTCTGACCGGCCATTCCGAGGTAATGCATGGGCATGAAAATCGCGTACGTTCCCGCCAGCGTGATGAAGAAGTGAACGCGGCCCCAGGTCTCGTTCATCATGCGGCCAAACATCTTCGGAAACCAGTAATACGTCGCGGCAAAAATGCCGAAGATCACCGCCACGCCCATGATCAGATGGAAGTGTCCGACGACGAAGTACGTGTCATGCAGCTGGATATCGAGTACCGGTTGCGCGAGGAACGGCCCGCTCAGCCCGCCCGATACGAACAGCGAAACAAAGCCGATGGCATACAGCATCGGCGTCTGGAAGCGGATGTGGCCGTGCAACATCGTTCCCAGCCAGTTGAATGTCTTGATGGCCGACGGCACACCGATGCACATGGTCAGGATCGAAAATGCGAAGGCCGAGTAGGGGCTCATCCCGCTCATGAACATGTGATGGCCCCACACCATGAAGCCGAAGAACCCGATCGCCAGCATGGCGTAGACCATCGCCTTGTAGCCGAAAATCGGCTTGCGCGAGAACGTCGAGAGAATCTGCGAGGCCACGCCCATGCCGGGCAGAATCGCGATGTAAACCTCGGGATGCCCGAAGAACCAGAACAGATGTTGCCACAGGAGTGGCGAGCCACCTTTGTGCTGCATGAGCTGCCCATTGACGACCACGAGCGGCACATAGAAGCTGGTGCCCAGATTTCGGTCGAGCAGGAGCAGAATTCCCGCCGAAAGCAGGACGCCGAACGCCAGCAAACCTAAGATAGCAGTGATGAACCACGACCATACCGTCAGCGGCATCCGCATGAGCGTCATGCCTTTGGCCCGCAGATCAAGCGTCGTCGTAATGAAGTTCAGCGCGCCCATCAGCGATGCGAGGCAGAAAATCGCGATGCTGGTTACCCACAAATCTGCGCCCAGTTGTTCACCCGGCCCGGCCGTCTGTACCGCACTCAACGGCGGATATCCGGTCCAGCCATGCAGTGGCGCTCCGCCCGTCACGAAAAACGCGGCGATGATCACGATGAACCCGACAAACGTCGTCCAGAACGACAGCATGTTCAGCACTGGAAACGCCATGTCAGGCGCTCCGATCTGAATCGGGAGCAGGTAGTTGCCGAAGCCTCCCTGCGGCGCCGTCGTCAGCACGAAAAACACCATGATCGTGCCGTGCATGGTCAGCAGACTGAGATAGGTCTCGGGCTTGATCTCACCCACCAGCGGCAGCACTGCCGTCGGCCAGATCATGTGAATGCGCATCAGTAGCGACAGGAACATCCCCACGAACACCGCCGTCAGTGCCAGGAAGTAGTACTGAATCCCGATGACTTTGTGGTCGGTGCTGAAGACGTATTTGCGGATGAACCCTTGAGGAGCAGCGTGCGCGTGGACCGTAGCTGGGGTCGCCATTTTACTGTTTCTCCGCCTCCCGTGCCGCCAGCCACTTGTCAAAATCTTCCTGGCTGACGACGTGCACCATCCCGTGCATCTTGTAATGACCCAGGCCGCAGAGTTCGGCGCAGGCGATTTCATACTCGCCAATCTCGGTCGGCTTGAAATGCATATGAATGTTCAATCCGGGGACCGCGTCCTGCTTGAAGCGCAGCGAGGGCACAAAGAAGCTGTGAATGACGTCCACCGCGCGCAGGCTCAGGTCCACTTCGCGATTCACCGGCAGGTACATCGTTCCGGTAACCACGTCATCCTTCGCTGACGGATCGTTGGTGTCGAGCCCCACTGCAGCCTCGCCGCCGGCCGAGGGATCCATCAGCTTCGGGCTCGTCTTGCCGTAGGTTCCGTCGGGGCCGGGATAGCGGAAGTACCAGGCGAACTGCATGCCGGTGACTTCCACCTGCACCGCGCCCGCTTCGGCGGGCTGGAAACGCTGGCTCGCCCACACCCTGCTGCCCATCAGATTTAGCCCGATGAACATGATCGCCGTAAGCAGTGTCCACACCACCTCGAGCTTCGTATTGCCATGCGAATATTTGACCGGCGACGACGATGGCTGCTCGCGATACTTCCACACGATGTAGCCGAGCCCCAGTTGCGCCGCCAGGAAGACGATGCCCATCAGGATGTAAGTGAGAGCAAATTGCCCGTCAATCCACTGCGCCGCGGCCGCGGCACCCACAGGAAGCCACCAGGTTTTGGCGACGAAGAAATATGTGCTGACCAGAGTGATCAGCCAGATCAAAACCAATAGCGCGAGGCCCATTCCCCACTCCTCCTCGACGTTGAGGACGAAACGTAAAGGACTTCCCCACGGCGGTTGCTTCGCCCCACAGCGCAAGCAACGGTCGGCGGCGAGTGTACCACAGCCACGCGCGAAAAAATCAACCCGTAGTTGAGGAAAAAATCGACTCTGCCTGAAAGCAGGGAACGCTAAACGTGTGGCCGCGCTCACTGAACTGTTCCGGCCGCTGTGCTACGTTCGCCCTTCGATCCAAGCAAGACGGTCAGGAGGGGCGTCATGTTGGGAGGTCTGCTCTTCGTGGTGTGCGTGATTCTGCAGTTTCACTATCATGACCCGATTCCGTGGTACATCTGGGTGCTGGCGCTGATTGCGCAGTTTGTTGCGTTCGGCGAACCAGCAATACGAGGCGCTTCGAAAAAGAACTGAAGGGCTTTCCAGGCGAGCGCTGCGCCGGCGGGCTTCTGCATGCCGAAGGGGAGAGGTCACGAAGACTCTAATCTAGCCGCTCCCTTGCGCAGAACGTACCTTGTATACACCGTCAGTCCCACGGCGAACATTCCCAGCTCCAGGATGCTGGCCTGTATGGCGCTGATGGAGTTGTACAAGCCAAGCCCTACGGTGGGCGAACCGGCGAAGAAAAGCGGCAGATCGGACGGAAGCAGATGCCCGTAGCTCCATCGCCACGTGCGCCAAGAGAAAGTCGAGAAGGGAATGGGATGGGAAATGAAATCCAGCACCCAGTGGCTCAGCACCATCAGTCCGACCACTACGCCCGCGCGGAAGTCGCGGTAGAGGCGTCCAGCTAGCAGAGCGCCAGCCACAGACCAAACGGCCGACATGAACAGACCGTGGGACCACGGAAGCGGAGCGCCAGCCCTCTCGATGCCTGCATAACCGAGGGCGACCGCGAGAATGTCTGGAATCTCTGTGGCCAGACACAACACTCCAAGCGGCGCTTTGGGAGCCGCAGGCTTGGCTGCCAATGCGACCGCGCAGTGTCCGAACGGGCCCAGTCCCGCCTCCTTGATCTTCTTACTTCTCACTCCACTCCGGCACGCGCCCTGGTGTCCAGGGAGCGCCTGCAGCTTCCATGTCTTTCTCCAACTTGGCAAGATCAACTTCAACCAGCGCATGAAGCTTGGCCAGCCGGTCGGTAAATTCCGCGGCCGCGATGTTGTACGAATCGATATGCGACTGCGTAGGCTTGGCCAATGAGAAGCGTTCGCCCTCCATCACCGAATTGACGCGCTCGGCGATCGACGAGGAAACATTTTCGTTTCTGCGCGCGATTTCGACGTCGCCGCGCAGTGCACGCAGAATTTCCCGATCACGCTGCTCAATCGAATCAGCCGTCGCGCCGAGCTGCTTCTCGGCCGCGGGCGCTTCGTGCAATGCCTCGCGTATCGTCTTCAGCCGCGACTGCACGTCATCGGCGGTATGCAGCGCTCCGGACACGGCGCGATACAGTCGCGCCGTCTTGCGCAAGAATTCTTCCTGCGCTGCCCGGTCGGAGGGACTCATGGAAGCGGAACCCTCCGTCACCACCTTGAACGATTGCGGCCCGGCCAGTTCTGTCACTACGCCATCAACCTTTTGAAACATCCGTACGGAATAGTTTCCGGACAAAACCAGAGGCCCCTGCGATCCGGCCTCAGGAAAATCTTCCTCGATGTCTTCCCGATGTTCCGGTACCTCTGGCGCGGCATACCGCAGATCCCAGGCCACGCGCTGAAAGCCCGAGTCTGTGCTGCCTTCCACGCGCCGAATCGCTGCTCCGCTCTCGTCATACACGACGAAGTAAACCTCGGGCTTGGCCTCCTGTGCCTCGGCGCGTAGTTCGTCATTCGACGGATAGGGAAGCGTCTGGTTCTTCTTCGCCGCCTCTTTCTCTGCCGCCTGTCGCTTTTCCTTCTTCGTCTTGATCTTGTCCTTCATGTAGGCGGTGAACACGGCGCCGAAGGGCGGATTCTCCGCAGTATAGAACGCGTCGCCCTGGAACCCCTTCTTCGGCGCGCCTAGTGGCCGCCGCTCCATGTAAAGCAGAGCGTCTTTCACCGGGTACATTGCCGCCGCCTGCTCCACCGACTCCGGCTTGATCTGCCGCAGCGGCGTGATGTCATCGAGAACATAGAATCCGCGGCCGAAAGTTGCGATGACCAGATCGTTCTCGCGCGTCTGGATCACCATGTCGCGGACGGCGATCGTCGGCAGGCCACCCTTCAGCCGCACCCAGTGCTGCCCGCCGTCGATGGAAAAGAACGCGCCGAATTCAGTTCCGGCAAACAACAGGTTGGCGTTCACCGGATCTTCGGCAAAGGCCAGCACAGGGCCGTTATCGGGCAGATCGCCGACGATCGAAGCCCACGTCTTTCCCTGGTCGCTTGACTTCAGCAGATACGGCTTGAAGTCTTCGTTCTTGTGCCCTTCAAAAGCGGCGTAGACTGCGTTCACATCGTGATTCGACGCGGCCAGACGACTCACATAAGTCATTTCGGGCACGCCCGGAAATTTCTCGTATTTCGTCCAATTCGCGCCGCCGTCGCCGGTCACCTGGATCAGGCCATCGTCGGTGCCGACGTAAATCAACCCTTCTTTCTTTGGCGATTCAGAAAGAGAAACGATATTCCCGTAAAACGACGTCGACTGATTTTTCGCCACCGCATCCGGGCCCCACACTTTGCCCATGACCGGCAGCATGTTGCGATCGATCTGCCGCGTCAGGTCGCCGGAAATCGCCTTCCAGGTGTCGCCGCGATCATCCGAACGGAACAATTTGTTCGCCGCGAAATACAGCCGTGTATGCGAATGCGGGCTGATGATCAGCGGGGAATCCCAATTCCAGCGCAGGGGAGGTTCGCCCTTGCCCTCGAGAGGCTGCAACACTAATTCTTGTCCAGTGGGCTTGTCGTACCGCACCAGCACGCCGTACTGCGACTCGGCGTACACCGTGTTGGCGTCCTGCGGGTCCACTTGCGAACGGAAACCGTCGCCCCCGGTAGTGACATACCAGTCTGAATTCATGATCCCGTTCACGTTGCGCGTGCGCTCCGGCCCGCACATCGAGAAATTATCCTGCGTTCCGCCGCACACGTCGTAGAACGGCGTCACGTACGACACGGCCACGTCATAAAACTGCACTGTCGGCAGATTCGCCTTGAACTGCCAGCTCTTCGAGTTGTCCCAGGTCTCGGCCATGCCGCCGTCGTCGCCGAGCAACCAATGGCCTGTGTTGTCGGGATCGATCCACAGGGCATGATTGTCGCCGTGATGATTCACCTCGTTGATGCGGTGCAGCGTCTTGCCGCCATCGAGCGATTCGCGCAGGCGCACGTTCATGACGAAAATGCGATCCACATTTTTCGGATCGGCCACCACCCGCGCGTAATACATGGCTCCAGCATCGAAATCGTTGCACTTCTCCCATGTCGCGCCCTTGTCGGTCGATCGGAAAATGCCGCCTTTGCTGTCGGTCGATTCGATGGTGGCGTACACAACGTTGGGATCAGCCGGCGAAACCGCTAAGCCGATGCGTCCCATATCGATTGTCGGCAGGCCCGATTTCAGTTTGTTCCAGGTCGCCCCCGCGTCGGTGGACTTGTAGATCGCGCTCTCCGGTCCGCCGTCGATCAACGTGAACACATGCCGCCGCCTCTGGTACGCCGCGGCGTAGAGGATGTCGGGATTGGAAGGATCGAGCGCCACATCGACGACGCCAGTGTTCTCACTGATGGTCAGCACGGCCTTCCACGTCTTGCCGCCGTCGGTCGTCTTGTAGAGGCCGCGATCGCCGCCGGGTCCCCAGAGCGGGCCCTCCGCGGCGACGTATACAACCTTTGAATCACGCGGATCAATCACCACGCGCCCGATATGCTCGGATTTTTTCAGCCCCAGATTTTCCCAGCTCTTTCCGCCATCGTTCGAGCGATAAATTCCGTCGCCCCATCCCACGCTGCGCTGCGAGTTGCTCTCGCCCGAGCCGACCCAGACGACGGAAGAGTCGTTCGGATCGATGGCGACCCAGCCGATCGAGTACGAGCCTTCACTGTCAAACACCGGAGTCCACGTGGTGCCGTCGTTCTCCGTCTTCCACACCCCGCCCGATGCGACGCCGACGTAATATTCCGATTTGTTTTTCGGATTCACCGCAATCGACATCACGCGCCCGGAGGCGACCCCCGGCCCGATCAGCCGGAACTTCAGCCCGGAAAAAGTGTCGGCGGTCATGCCGCCCTTCTTCTCCTCCTTGCCCTCTTCCTTCTTGGCTTCTTCTTTCTTTTCTTTCTTTTGATCTTTCTTGGCCGCTGCCGTCGCAGGTGCCGCGGGCTTTTCCGCGTCCTGCGGGAGTGCAAATGAACTCGCAAATAACATGGCCAGCACAGCACCGAACGTAGCGAATGATTTCATGGCAATCTCCAGTTCATTTCATCAGAGCCCTGTCATCCTGAAGCCATACTTCTACATCAGCTCGAGGCCTGCCACTGGCGTCATCCCGAAGCCCCGCGCTTTCACCAGCGGGGCGAGGGATCTCGCGTGGACTCACAGACGCTCCGCCGAGAGAAACTCAAAACGGATATGTATACAGGATTTGAACTCCTAGAGGAAACCAATTCGCGAAAATCCGTGGCCGACGCTTTTCCAATAGAATCATTCCCATGTCTCAGCAGATCCACGGCCACGAAACCCGCACGCTGCAGCAGAAAAAAAACTACTGCTTTGTCTGCGGCCCTGACAACCCCGAGGGCATGCGCCTTGAGTTCACCCTCGATGAAGAACGGCGCACCTTCGTCTGCCACTTCAACCTGCCCAAGCGCTACACCGGCCCGCCCGGCCACTGCCACGGCGGCATCATCGCGACCATCCTTGATGACGCCATGGGCAAAGTGAACAAGCTGCGCAATGTTGTCGCTGTGACGAAGGAAATGACCGTCGAATATCTCAAGCCCGTGCCGCTGCACACTCCGCTGCGTGTCGAGGGCAGGGAAGTCGCAGTCCACGGCCGCCAGCACGTCAACATGGCCGAAATCCTCAATGCAGAAGGTGATGTGCTGGCCCGCAGCAAGGGCATCTTCGTCGCGATCGACCCCGAAAAAATGTTCGGCAAATTCGTGGAGCGATAGCCTGTGTGAAGCGGTTGGGGCCGCAACAACCAGCCCTACGGCGACCAAACCGGAGTGCTGGGGTACCGCGAATTGTGAATGGCCTGTAAAATAGAGTAGCCGGCAGCGTTGCGCTGCTGATTCTTCGCGCTTGCGAAAAGGTATCCACGGGTTCAACAACATGTCCCAGAACAACGGCAGTTCCACTTCTCTCCGCCTCAAGACCGGCCTCGCCGAGATGCTCAAGGGCGGCGTCATCATGGACGTCACCAACGCCGAGCAGGCCACCATCGCCGAAAAGGCCGGAGCCGTCTCCGTCATGGCGCTCGAGCGTGTGCCCGCGCAAATCCGCGCCGAAGGCGGCGTCGCCCGCATGGCCTCGCCCAAGAAGATTCGCGAGATCATGAACGCCGTCTCCATCCCCGTGATGGCCAAGTGCCGCATCGGACATTTTGCGGAAGCCCAAATTCTGCAGGAACTCGGCGTCGACTACATCGATGAATCCGAAGTGCTCACGCCCGCCGACGAAGCCCACCACGTCGACAAGCACGCCTTCACCGTTCCGTTCGTTTGCGGCGCACGCAATCTGGGAGAAGCCCTCCGCCGCATCGCCGAAGGCGCCGCCATGATCCGCACCAAGGGCGAAGCCGGCACCGGCGACGTCGTCCACGCCGTCAAGCACATGCGCCAGATCGTGCAGGAGATGAAAATTTTGACGGTGCTCAGCGAGGAAGAACTGTATGCGAAAGCGAAAGAGCACCAGGCCCCGTACGAACTGGTAAAAATGGTCGCGCAAACGGGGAAGTTGCCGGTCCCGAATTTCTCCGCCGGAGGTATCGCTACGCCCGCCGACGCTTCGCTCGTCATGCAGCTCGGAGCCGAAGCGGTGTTCGTAGGCAGCGGCATCTTCATGAAGAACGCGACCGAGTTCGCCGATCCAGAAGAAGCCGCCAAGCGCGCCCGCGCCATCGTCCTCGCCGCCACGCACTATCAGGACCCTAAAGTATTACTTGAAGTCAGCGAAGACCTGCAGCAGGCGATGAAAGGCTTGGCCGTCAGCGCCCTGGACGAAGCGCAGATGCTACAAACCAGAGGGTGGTGACTTTAAGTCCGTTGAAGGCTCTTAAGGCAGAGCTCTTCGCCTGAACTTCCAATCGCGGAGACTGTGCAAGATTAGTCGGTGCGAGGACTCGATGAAGCGTTTGGCCAAACCTCTGGTGTCCTGCATCAGAGAGCCTAGGTTTGCGTAAAACTCCTCGCTTGAGTCCGCTTTTCCTGCCCATAGTTCAGTGGCAACTGCATCCGTGAAGGGAAAGTAAGCATCTGGCGCTGGAGTTTCCTTGACCCTCCATGAACTCGCATTCTTGCACGCTCGCGCTCTCGACGACCCTTCCGAATTCTTCTGAATCGTAGTGGAAAACAGCCGCGTTGCGGGCTGGCCCCATGTGAGACGTGCGTAGCCGACGCGCTGCCGGATCCCTGAGCAGTTTGTGCAATCCCTCGACAAAAACCTGCTCTCTCCCGAATTGCGCGTTCATCTTTTCAACAAGAAGGAGACACTCGAAAAGAATCGCCGAACCGAAGAGAAAGGAGTTGATCCTTGACCGCCGGGCCTTCAAAGAAACATCGTTTGCTTGAGGGACGTAGGCATCCAAGACAAATTGAAGACT
>JASHPH010000324.1 GCA_030038255.1 Candidatus Sulfotelmatobacter sp.
GTCACTGCTTGGATCATTTCAAACGGAACGGTCAGCGGCACTCTGACGACAGTGGCGATGGGCAACCTGAGCGGAACGGTCAATCTCAGCATCCAGGGGCTCTCGTCCATTCCTGGCGCGAAAGCCAGCTTTCAGCCGGCTTCCATCGGTACGTCGGGAAGCTCGGTGCTGACTCTGACGACCAGCGGGAACACGCCACCAGGAAACTATACGTTCACGGTTATGGGTACTCTCGGCAGCACCACTCACTCCGTGACGCTGTCGCTGGCGGTTCGTTAACATTCAAGACCATTCCAGTACGGGCTTACAGCAAACTGTGACCCTGCAGGGAAGTGGAAAGTAACAGAGTCCCCCAGTGTTCGGCCTTAGCAATTTGAGTTAAACTAACAGCGACTTGATGAGCGATACAAAGGGCCCCTCACGGGGCCCTGTCGCGCAGGTACGCGACTCATTCCCTGCACCTCTCCCCATTAAACGGCAGGGAAAGTAGATTCCCCCGAACAGAAAAACAGTTCACCGGCTCCCGGCACGAACGGGTTGTAAGTGCAAGATTCAGCTGCAACAAACGAAAGGATCATGATCTGCAAAGGTGCTTTGGGCGGCTGTCTAGCCGAAGTCCTTCCTCGGCACACTCTGGGATCAGAAAATGGAGAATAGGCAAATGAAGAAGGTCTGTGGCTTCTCTCTCGCGGGTGGGGTTGTGATGAGCATCTGCCTCCTGTTTTGTGTGGCGTCGGCAGCAGGTCAGAATATTCCTACGCCCACGCTCAATTTCGATGGCGTCTACGCCAATCCGGAAAACGGCGATCCCAATCCTGACGTGAATGGTGCGGTAGGCGCTACCCAATACGTTCAATTTCAAAACGAAGTAGGATTGGTGGCCGGTAGCGAGACTACGGGCAACTATGCGGTATGGAACAAGTCCACTGGCAGCCTGGTGTTCGGCCCTTACAACACGACCACATTGTGGAAGGGCTTCGCTGGGCCCTGCTCAACCACCCCCAGCGGCCAAACCCTGGTGCTCTACGATCAGCAGGCCTCCGTATGGATCGTAGCGCGGCACATCTATCCGGACAATGGGAGTGGGAGTACTGTGCTCTGCCTTGCAATCTCGCAAACTTCAGATTTCACGGCCCACACGACGAAGGGAATTCCGAAGTTTAATCGCTACTCCTACGTCCTGACGTCGCTCTGTCCGACCTGCGCGAATAACGATGAAATGGACAGCCCGCGGCTGGGAATATGGCCGGACGCCTACTACATGTCGTTCAACCTGCTCGCAAATGCTGCGCCACATGGTTTTCTGGGCTCGCTCGTCTGCGCCTTCGACCGCAACAGCATGATCGCGGGCTCCAAGACTCCAGCGGCGCCGGTCTGCTTCCTGCCGCCTACCACCTATGAAAGCCTGTCGCCCGTGGATCTCGACGGTCCGAACGCGCCCCCGACGGGCTCGCCGAACTACTTCATGAACCTGGGCACAGGCGTTCTTAACGTCTGGCAGTTCCACGTCGATTTCACTACCGAGTCGAACTCGACGTTCACCGGTCCCACCGCCGTGACGCTTCCGCCGTTCAACGACGCTTGCGCCGCGCGAGGCGGTTTCTGTATACCGCAATCGCCCACGCCCCCGCCAGGATGCACTCCGCAGCCGAATTGTTACAAGCCGACTCTTCTGGAGGCTTTTGGTGATCGGCTGATGTATCGGCTCTCGTATCGCAACTTTGGCACGTACGAATCCATTCTGGCGACGCATTCCGTGAACCCAATATCGACCGATGCCTACTCATCCAGTCGCTGGTACGAGATTCGTACTCCGGAGACGCCTGCCCTCTATCAATGGGGCGAATTTGATCCCGACAACAACAGCCGCTGGATGCCAAGCATCGCGCAGGATGACGTTGGCGACATAGCGATCGGCTACAACGTTTCCAGTTCCACCATGTACCCGTCAATCTCGTATACCGGCCGGCTTGTGACCGATCCACTCGGCACACTGGAAGACGAAGTCAGCATCATTCAGGGCACCGGAAACGAGGTCGTCAACGACTACTGGGGCGGTTACAGCAGCATGTCGATCGATCCGACGGATGATTGTACGTTTTGGTACACCAGTGAGTACTATACCCAGCAGGGGTCTAAAATCTGGAACACACGCATTGCATCGTTCGTGTTTCCGGGCTGCAGTGAGGCTCAGTAGGCGCGGACAAAAACATTCAGGGCTGCAGCCGGTGCAAGCCACTGCAGCCCTGTGCAACCCTCGGCGATCGGCTTAGGTAACGCAGCCGGTGCCTTGGCCAAGAGTTTTGGATTTGAAATGAACAATTTCGTTACCAGAGGCACCGTTCTTCCGGAGGCAGTGCGGCCGCCTGCCACAGGAGCGGCGAGGCCGGCGAAGCTGGGCCTCATCGCCGTCTTCGTGCTTCTCGTGTTGCTGGGCCTGGTGATCAGTTTGGCCGCGAGCAACCTGATCAGCCGCTACGGGATGCCGATCGTTGTCGCTCTGGCGCTGCTGGCACCGCCGACGCTGATTTATGTTGCGTGGAGCTGCTCGCGCGGCTTCAGCAAACTTAAGGTGCTGTGGCGCCAGCTGAGCTGGTACCACGTGCTGTGGCTCCTGGTTCTGGCCAGCAGCTTTGTGATCCGCTTGCGCGACGTCGGTGGTTTGCAAAGTAATCCCCTGGACGCGGCAGCGATGTACCGCGTCGTTTTAGTTGCCATTACAGCTTTCACACTGGTGGTTCGCCTGGTTCTCCGCCGGACGAACTGGATGGGTTCGATGTTTCGCGGGCTGGTCCTGATCATGACCATCTTCGCGTTGATGTGCACGCTTTCGACGATCTGGTCAGTCAATGCTCCGTTCACGCTGTACAAGTCTCTGGAATATCTGAACGACGTTGCCCTGCTGGCGGCAATCCTGGTGACGATCCGTTCGACGGAATCCTTTGAGACTTTGTTTGACTGGACCTGGTTGCTGATCGGACTTTTGGTTGCATCCGCATGGGTCGAAGTTCCTATCTGGCCGCACGAGGCATTGGAAGAGGGCTACATGGCGGGCATTCTCAAATTCCGCCTTACCGGCATTTTCCCCGGCCAGGGTTCGAATGGCTTGGGAAGCTTCGGCGCCATTATTGCCGCGGTGGCTTTTGCTCGCTTGTGGCCTATCGCAGGGCGGAAATTCGACAAACTCTGGTACAGCTTCGTGCTTCTGCTCGGAGTTGCCACCATGGTTTGCACCCAAACCCGGGCGGCCATGGGCGGCTTCGTAATTGGAGCTCTGCTGGTGTTGCTCTTCACCAAACGGGTGGGCAAGAGTCTGGCGGTAGGAGTTTGTGCGACCGCGTTGTTGGCTTTGACCGGTTTTGGCGACACGATCTTGAAATTCCTGCAGCGCGGACAGAGCAGGATAGAAGTGCTGTCGCTGACGGGCCGCGTGCAATGGTGGTCGGTTGCGTGGGACGTCTTCAAGCAGCGGCCTTTCAGCGGCTTTGGCGCATTTGCAGCGCCCTTTGCCGTCTGGGGAAAGATGGGAGAAGAGGGATTCGGACCGCTGCATAGTGACTACGTCGAAACTCTGGTGGGGAACGGCATTTGGGGTCCGCTGCCCATCATTATTGCGGTAGTGGCGACCTGGTGGATCCTGCTGAAATTTTTCCGGCATCTTCCTCCAGGGTCGATGGAGCGGCAACTGGCCGTCGAGTCGCTTGCGGTGCTGGCGATCGTAACCACGCGGTCAGTGGTGATGAATCTCATCATTTTCCATCCCCCGGTCCAATATTTTGTCATTCTCGGTTACGCGGAATATTTGGGACGGCGCGCCGCCAGCTACCGTGCCTCTGCTCCAGAAAGCTGACGCATCGCCGCGCGAGGTCCGAAAACCTGACTCATTCCAATGAAAAATCATCAATTAGACGTTGCCGATGGCGGAATTGGTTGCCGCATCGAACTCGCTGCATTGAGCGGCCTGGTGCGAGTGTTGCGGCGGGCGGATTATCGCGGCCTCTATGCCGCCGCGAACCTGGTGGCAAAAGCCTTTCCGGCGCAGAACACGGCCGTTCTCAGCAACGGTCGCAGGAAGTTCAAGATTCACTTGAACGATATTTTCTACACGCGCCTTTTGGACGGATTCGTGTATGAAACCGAGATTGAAGCTTTGCTGAATCAGATCCTGACTCCGGATTCGATCTTCATCGATTGTGGCGCGAACCAGGGATACTGGAGCATTTACGCGGCACAAAAGATCAATCGCGCGGATCACATCGTAGCCATCGAAGCTACGGACATGCCTTTTCGGCGGCTCCAGGAAAACCTCAGGCTCAACGGCAACTCCTTCACGGCGGTCCGCAAGGCGCTTTACTCGCAAACTGGCGTCGACCTGGAGTTTGAGACGCATCCCCTGCGCCATGGCAGCAATAGCTGCGTTCATCACCGTGGCAAGCCGGGCGAAGATGGTTTTCAACGCGAGATCGTAAAGTCGGTGACGATCGACGACGTGGTGGCGTCGATCCCATCCAGCAACGGCGATGTGGTGGTCAAGATCGACGTGGAAGGCGCTGAGATCGAGGCCCTCAAGGGAGCGCGCAACGTGATGCAGCGCGGGGGACTTTTCATTTACGAGGAGCATGGCAAGGACACAACTTGCGCCACTACAGATTTCCTTCTCCACGAATTAGGAGCTCAGGTATATTTGCTGCGCGAGGGGCTTGAACCGATGCGCGTGGAGACGGTTCCGCAATTGGCCAACCTGCATCTGAATCCGGGGTATGGCCACAATCTCCTGGCGGCCGCTCCGGATTCCGCGCTTCTGAAGCGGGCTCTAACATCGCAGAGCAACGCCGTCCGATCTTAATCGTCTTTCGAAGTATCCGGGCCATGGGTTCCGCTGTCACTTTTGAGTGATCGAGGCCGAACATGGAAACCTGCGCCAGAATCCTGGAAGTCCTCGCCGTGAATAAGACACCAAACGGAGCTGAAATCGGCCCTCGCCGGGTGCGTCTGCTACTGGCGGCAACGCTGCTGATCTGTTTCATGTTGCTGGGGACTGATCTGGTGAGCGCCAGCGAGTCGGTTTCACCGACCTCCATTACATATCCCACGGTCACCGTGGGCCTCAGCGCGGCACACGTAATTTATGTCACCAATACCGGCACCAAGCAAATTACGGGCACCAATCTCACGGTGACTCCGTTTCCCACGTTTTACCTGTCGGACGGCGTCTTTCCGAATACCGCGGATCCGAATCAGACACTAAATTTCTCGATACGATTCTTGCCCACGGCGGCGGGAAGCTACAGCGGTCAGGTCCAGCTTTTCTTCTCGGATGGCACGAATGTGATTGTGCCGCTTTCGGGCATAGCAGTAACAACGACTGCGGTCTCGACGCTCAGTCCGAGCTCGCTCACCTTCGCGAATCAACCGTTGGGCACCATGAGCAGCTCGCAGACCGTCACGATCACCAATACCGGAGCTGCGCCGTTCCGGGTGGAGGCGGTGCGCACGTTTCCTCCTTTCTTGGTCCCCGCATTCAACCGATTCGTCACGGTCAATCCCGGTAAGTCGTTTAAGGTTCAAGTCAGCATGTTTGGGACGACCGTCGGTTCAGCCACGGGCACTTTGACGATTTACTACGACGTCTTGCCCCCCAACGGAGTAACGCTGACAGGAACTGTGACCAGCAGCGGTTCGCTGGCGACGACGATTTTTCCCACTCTTCCGGCGAGTACGCAGGACGCTGCCTATTCGGCAACGCTCACGGCGGCGGGAGGAACTGCTCCCTATTCCTGGAGTCTTGTGCAAGGATCGAGTTTGCCGTCAGATCTGCTGAGCCTGTCGAGTAATGGGGTGATCAGCGGGTCGATCGACACCAACGTGTCCGCGGGGAATTATTCTCTTGTGGCGCAGGTGACTGATTCGAGCTCGCCGCCGAACGTGGTGAATCAAACCTACACATTGCCGGTGGATACTCCCACGGGAGCGAACTGCAATGACATCTCCTTCAACGATCCCGTCGCAGGAACTCCGCTGGTTCCCATCACCGATCTTGGGACCGGAGACTATGAGGGCGTGCAAGGCGGACTGTATCCCGGCGGGACGAATGTGCGGCCTGCGGCGCACGACCAGTATGGGGTGAATCTCGCGAATTCGATTCAGCCACTGGACATCGATGGCAACCCGAGTCCGACCGGGAAGTACGTTTTGTTGTCCATCGGACAATCCGACAACGAAATCTCGTTTGCCCAATTTGTTGCCAACACGATGGCCGATCCCTCCACGGCGCCCAACCTCCTCGTAGTCGACGGTGGTCAGGGCCGCGCAGCGGCGGAGCTGTTGTCCGACCCTAACAACGGCCACTGGAACGTGATCATCAATTCTTTGCTGCCCGCGGCGGGTGTTTCCGCCAACCAGGTCGTCGCCGTGTGGCTGATGGCAATCGATTCACCGCCGTCGGGGACATTTTCTTCGTCCACGGCGCATCTTCAGGGCGAATTGGAGACCATTGCCCAGATCCTGCTGCAGAAGTTTCCCAACATTTTGCTGACGTATGTCTCGAGCCGTTACTACGCCGGCTATTCCAACGGTATCAGGAACACCGATCCTGAGCCCTACTCTTACGAGCAGGCGTTCGCCGTCAAGAACATGATTGCGGACCAGCTGAACGGTGATCCGTCGCTAAATTTCAACCCATCGTTGGGCCCAGTGATGGCTCCCTGGCTTTCGTGGGGACCGTATACCTGGGCGAATGGATTGCTGCCACGCAGCGATGGTTTGGTCTGGACTTGCCAGGACCTGAGAAGTGACGGGATTCACCCCGTTTTGGCCGGAAGCGAAAAAGAATCCGATTTGCTCATGAATTTCTTCCGAACCGACGATACGACCGTGCCGTGGTTTCTGGCCCCTCAGTAATTGGCCCCTCAGTAATTGATTCCATGACAATGTCGGCTCCCAAGTCCGAGTAGAGTTGGTGGCGCTGAATCCAACCAACAAGGCTCGGGAGAAAGGAGCCGAACATGCTGATTATAGGAGTAGATTTCCATCCCGAGTTTCAACAAATCGCTTCCGTGGATACCGAGAGCGGAGAGTTCCAGGAGAAGCGTCTGGCCCATCCCGGGGAGGCGGAGAAGTTCTACCGGGCTCTGATGGAGTTGGGTCAGCAGGTGCGTGTGGGTATGGAAGCCAGTGGGCACGCACGCTGGTTCGAACGCCTGCTGGCAGAACTGCAGTTCGAGCTGTGGATCGGAGACGCGGCCCGGATCCAGAGCAAACGGGGGCGCAAACAGAAGACGGATCGTCAAGATGCGCAGCACATTCTGAAACTCATGCTGAAGGATGACTTTCCCAAGATCTGGGTGCCGAGCTGGGAGAACCGGGATCTGCGGCAAGTGCTGTGGCATCGACATCGCATGGTGCAAGCCCGGACGCGAATCATGAACCAACTGCAGGCCGTGGCCTTGAATGAAGGACTGCGCTGCAAGAAGAGGTTGTGGGGAGCAGGCGGACGAGAGCAACTGGAATCGTTCCGCTTAGCCCCGTGGGCCAGTCGCCGCCGGCGCGATCTGCTGGAGTTGCTAGATCGACTGAATCCGACCATTGCAGAGCTAAGCCAAGCCATCGAGCGAGAAGCCGAAAACAATCCCGAAGCGCGGCGCTTGATGACACATCCGGGTGTCGGAGCGTTAACCGCACTGGCATTCGTGTTGGTCATCGGAAACACTGAGCGGTTTCAGTGTGGGAAGCAAGTGGCGAGTTATCTCGGACTGGTGCCGCTGGAAAAATCCAGCGGGAATCGGCGGCGCTTAGGTCACATCACGAAACAAGGAAGTTCGATGTTGCGCTTTCTGCTGGTGGAAGCGGCCCAGGTCACAGTACGGAGTCTGCCAGAGTGGCGCAGCCAGTATTTTCGTCTGATGATGCGCCGAGGACGGAAGACGGCGAAGGTGGCAACGGCCCGTCGACTCGCCATTCGGTTGTACTGGATGTGGCGTGAAGGTCAGGATTACAAGCAGTCCAAAAGTTCGGTTCGCACGCAGGACCGCCCGGAAATCGCGATGGTGTGCAGCAGAACACCGAGTAATTGATTGGGCATCCTGCTCCTCTTCACGAGGAGTCTGAACTAGTAATCATGATCGAAGGTTGAACCGAAGAGACGG
>JASHPH010000029.1 GCA_030038255.1 Candidatus Sulfotelmatobacter sp.
GGGATCGATCTGCCGCGCACGTTCTTTCGAGTATTCCTTCGACAGAATCCCCTTCACCGGAACCTTCGCAAATCGTGGATCGGCATTGTAGCGCCCCAGGTCGGCATAAGCCAGCTTCATAGCCTCGATCTTCTTATGCAGCTCGGCGACGCTGAGCGGGCCGTCGGGCGAGGGCGGCGACGTCTCCATGATATTCAGCATTTCGAGCGCCGCCATGCCTTGCCCGTTCGGAGGCAGTTCGTAGATCATCCAGCCGCGGTACGTCGTCGAAATCGGCTCGACCCACTCCGGCGAAAACTCAGCCAAATCTTCCAGCGCCATCGTTCCGCCCAGGCTTTGCGACGTGCTCACCATCGCGCGCGCAATCTCGCCCTTGTAGAAAGCGTCGGCTCCTTTTTCCGCGACGAGTCGCAACGCTTTCGCCAGATCGTGATTCTGGAACACTTGCCCCACGCCCGGAGCCTTGCCGTCAGGCAGGTAAACTCGCCTCGCCTCCGGATCTTTCGAGACCGTCTCCGCCGCGTCACTCCAGTATGACGCGATGATTTCTGGAACCGGATAGCCCTCATCGGCGTAGAAAATCGCGGACTGAAAGAGTTCCTTCCACGTCAGCCGTCCGAATTTTTCGTGCAGTGCATTCCAGCCCGCGACTGCACCGGGCACCGTGACCGAATCAATGCCAAACTGCGGCATCGCATTCACGTCTCTCGCCTTCAGGTGCTCGATAGTCAACCCCTTTGGTGCCCACCCGCTGGCGTTCAGCCCATAGAGCTTGCCGGTTTTAGCATCCCAGTAAATAGCAAACAGATCGCCGCCCATACCGTTCATCATGGGCTCGGTAACGCCAAGAACCGCGTTGGCCGCAATCGCCGCATCCACGGCCGATCCGCCGCGCGCCAGAATTTGCGACCCCGCCACAGAAGCCTGCACGTGGCTCGTCGCCACGATGCCGTAGCGAGTGATCACCATCGAGCGTGCGTTGGAGCGGTCCCGTGCGGACATAACAGAAGCAAGCAGCAGCACTGCGGCTGCCACGTGAAGCAAAAAGTTCATGCTACACCTGCCCCCGTACGGCGAAGGCGCCTAGGGAAGTCTTGTCATCCTGAGCAAGCGTTCTTTGCGCAGCGAAGAGCCTGCCCTGAGCGAAGTTGAAGGGATCTGGGCGAGCCGCGCGTTGCGTCGCGGTCTGTGCGACGCATCGACCGCGCGTTTGGCTCGCTTCCGCTAACGCGATCCCCGAACTGGTAAGTTACTTTCCCGAGTACTGATCCCGCAACCGCGTCTGCCGCGTGGTCATGGGAACTTCCTTCCCCTCGATGAACACCTGCTTCACATCCGTCTTCATGTCAAGAGGATCGCCAGTCGCCACGACCACGTTTGCCGTCTTACCTGCATCGAGAGACCCTAGTTTGTCGGCCACGCCCCAGATCTCCGCGGCGTTCAGCGTGACGGCCTTCAACGCCTCGTCATAAGGCAGTCCGAACGCCGACGCAAAGCCGGCCTGGTAAGGCAGGTTGCGCGAGTTGTGCGAATCGTAGGAAGCAAACGCAATCTTCACGCCCCGCTTGTACAACTCCGCCGGCAGGCTGTATACGGCATCGTATCGTTCGTAAGGCTTGGGATCTTCGTAGATTGGGCCAACAATCACCGGAACCTTCAGGCTGGCCACGTAATCGAGCACCGATTGCGAGTGGCTGATATGGTTCAGCACGAACTTCAGATTGAATTCCTTCGCCAGGCCGACCGCAACTTGCAGATCATTCGATTCGTCTGCCGCCAGCACGATCATTTTCTTCCCCTGCAGATACGGCAGCAATGCTTCGAGCTTCAGGTCGCGCTTGGGAGGGCTGGGCGGCTGCTTCTTGGCTTCTTTGTCTTTATCTTCCTTCCCTTTGTCTTTGTCCTTGTCGTCGGACTTGGCCGACGCGTCAGGCTTCGCGCCTGACTCGCTTTTGCCTTTCTCATAATCCGCTTTCTTTTTCTCGTAGTCGGCCCACTTCTGCGCATAATCCTGTGCGTCGAGAAATGCCTGCCTCAGCTGCGCCGCCAGGCCCATGCGCGTCGAAGGAAACTTCCTCCGATCAAACGGTCCTTGATTTCGCCGTTGCTCGCCGCTGAAGTTCAGCGGCATGGCAATGTCGCGGATCAGCAGCATTTCTTCCGCCGACTTGCCCGCCAGCTGCACGAACGAATCCTGGCCGGGAAGCGTGTCGCGGCCGCCGGGCGCGACGATCGCATTGGTGATGCCGTTGTAGCGCGTGACCGGAATCAGTTCCGACTCGGCATGGAACGCGTCGTACACGTGCATGTGCGGCATGATCTCTTCGCTGGGCTCGATGAAGTCGTTCGTCATTTCTTCCGCCGAGATTTCTGTCAGCCCGAGCTGCGTCTCCGAATCGATCAGCCCCGGATACACGGTCATGCCGGTTACATCGATCACCCGCGCGTCCTTCGGAATCTTTACTGAGCTGGCCGCGCCCACAGCGGCGATCTTTCCTTTTTCAATGACGAGCACGCCGTTCTCGATCGTCCCATGGGAAACCGTGAGCAGTTTGCCGCCGCGCAGGGCAATCGGTTTTTCCTGCGCAGTGGCCATCGCGCAGAGGAGCAAGAAGGACACTGCAAGGCGCAAGACTTGAGAAGAATTGATTCTCCGCATCACATTCCCTCCTTGTAGTGCGGCATACCGAAGCCCGGCAGCGAGCGGTCGAAGTACACGTCGCCGTCAATGAAAACTTTGCTCGGCACACCATAGCTGGACAGCGGATATCCGTCCCAGATCACCAGATCCGCATCCTTCCCCACGTCAATCGAGCCCACGCGATCCTCCACGCCGATGATCCACGCCGCATTCAGCGTGATCATCTGCAGCGCTTCCTGTTCGGTCGCGCCGCCATAACGCATGGTCTTCGCCGCTTCCTGGTTCAGGCGCCGCGCGAAGTCCTCCGAATCGCTTTTGATCGCCACATGAACGCCCTTGCGCATCGCTAGCACCGCGTTCCACGGAATCGCGTCCCACGCTTCCTGCTTGTAGCCCCACCAGTCAGAGAACGTGGCGATGCCCACGCCGGCAGCAGCAAGCTGGTCGGCCACCTTGTAGGCTTCGAGCGCGTGATGAAACGCCCGCAGCTTGTAGCCAAATTCCTTGGCCATGGCGATTTCCGTCAGCATCTCGTCGGCGCGGTAGCAGTGAATCTGCACGAACAATTTCCCCCGCAGCACGTCGGCCAGCGCGTCCAGCTTCAAGTCGTGCTTGGGAGGCGTGGCGTCCTTGTCGCCACTCTTCACTTTCGCCTCGTACGCATCCCACTCGCGCATGTAATCCTGCGCTTGCACCAGCGCCTCGCGCTGCACTTCAAAATTGCCCATGCGCGTGGAAGGCAGCTGATCCTTGCTGCCGTAAACCCGCTTCGGATTCTCGCCGCTCGCGAACTTGATCGACCGCGGCGCGCCCGGAAACAGCATGGCGTCGCGACCCAGTCCGTACTTGTGCTTGATCACGATGGCCTGCCCGCCGATCATGTTGGCCGAGCCGTGCAGCAGCAGCGATGTCGTCACGCCGCCCGCCAGCCCGTGGTAAATCTCCTTGTCCTGGTAATCAAACGCGTCGATCATCATCATCTGAGGCGTCACCGGGTTCGTGGCCTCGTTCACATCGCCATCGAGCGCGATGTGCGAGTGCGAGTCGATAATGCCCGGCGTGAGATATTTTCCGCCCGCGTCGATCACCGTCGCGCTGGCCGGAACGCTCACATCTTTTCCGACGGCGGCGATCTTTCCGTCCTTGATGTAGACGCTGCCGTTCTGGATATTGCCGTGCGTCGCGGTCATGACAATGGCATTCTTGATCAGAACTTCGTTGCGCGCAGCGGGCACGTCCTGCGCCGCAGCGCCAGCAGCAACTGCAATCAAGGCCAAGGAGAACAGCGCTGACGCGGCAGACCGCCTGTCAGACAAAGGAAAACGAAGAAACATGGTTGACCCCTCGTTCGAAACGGAAAGGATGGGTACGGAAAGAAAGCCGATTCTAGTGATCTGCTTGACGATTTGGCAACGCAAATCTGATCAGACAGAGTGTAGTTTCACGCGCAGATAACAAAACAATAACGCCTAATGCACCAGGTGCTGCCAGTTCACCACCAGATCGAGCGGCTCCGAAGTATCTTCCCCGACCGGACGCAACGCGAGAATGCGCTTGTCATCCTGCGAAACGGCGACCAGCGCGACATTCGGCGGAAGAGTGAGCAATTCTTTGGGCGCCGAGAACTCCGGCTTGGCGCCATTGACACGCATTTCCACCCCGTAGACTTTGTCGGCATGCTTGTAACGCAGGCTCTTCCCATCGGCCGCCCAGTCGATGCTACTGGCTCCGCCGGTCGAGACCTGCCACTTGGATCCGATTGCCGGAAACGCGGTCACGTACGCTTCCACATTCCCGGTCTCGTCCGAGGAATAGGCCAGCCATTTGCCATCCGGCGAAAGCGTAGCGCTCCGCTCCGAATAAGGACCGTTGAGCAGCGGCAGCGGCTTGCGATCCCCCTTCAAGTCCATGTAGTAAACGTCGAAGGCTGTCTTGGGATCCTGCCGGCTGAAGAAGAGGTATCGCCCATCCCGCGAGATGCTAACGATGGTGAGATTGCCGCCCACGTCTTCCCACAGCTTTTCTTCTTTTCCGGATGCCGTCAGAGACCGCTGCATCAGCGTACTCGCATACCCGCTGGTCGAGGCGATGTAGGCGATGTTGCCATCCGGTGACACCACTCCTGTAGTCTCCAGGTCCGAATCGCCGGTCAGGCGGGTCATCGTCTTCCGCTCCACATCCTCCAGCCACAGACTGTTCCCGTTTCCGCCGGGGCTGGCGCGTAAGAGCACCACCAGCTTGCTGCCGGGCGACGCAATGCCGCCGGTATAAGGAGCCGGCTCGCCCCAGTGCTCCAGTTCTTTGCCGGAATTATCGAGCCAGGCAAGGTCGCGATTCGGCGTCACGTTGGTGCGATACACCAGCACGCTGCGGCTGACGGAAAAGTAGCCGACATTGCGCGGGTTGTAGAATTCGATGTTCGCGGCAATGGGAATTGGCTTGCCCTTAAGACTCAGCCCCGATGGATCAAACTCCTGAGCCATTAGCGTGGCTTCCTTTACGTAGAACAGATATCCATCGCTGAAAGCAACGTTGGAGCCGGTCGTCAAAACCTGCTTCGTCGGGCCTCCGTCGAGCGATCCCGCATACACGTAACCCACAGCGTCTTTGCCGCCGCGCTGCACAAACAGGAAGTGCTTACCGTCGGGCAGGAACATCGGGTTACGGTTGGTGAACTGGTTGTCACTCTTATCCGCAGGAGTGATCTGCATCGGAGTGCCGCCACCGTCAGAGACAGACTGGAGCGGCCCGGCGATCCGCGGCGCGAAAATGATCGTGCCGCGCTCGCTCCAGGCGCCACCGCGTCCTTCCGGCGCGTCGCACAACAATTGCACCGGACCACCGGCGGCCGGAACCTTTTTCAGCTTGCCGTCCGCGAAAAATCCCAGATACTTGCTATCGGGAGACCAGAAGGGAAAGATTGCACCCTGCGTTCCAGCGAGCGACACAGCCTCGCCCGTGCTGGTGCGCCGCACGAAGATGAGTTGGTCATTACTCAGCAGAGGCGCACCCTTTTTGTTCCCCACGAACGCCAATTGTTGCCCGTCTGGCGACAAGACAGGGGCTCCGTTCACGACATAAACGAAGTCGAAACCAGCTGGCGGCTG
>JASHPH010000325.1 GCA_030038255.1 Candidatus Sulfotelmatobacter sp.
GTGCTACCACCTCTGCTCGCAGGGGTGGCGCGACACAGATTGGTTCAAAACGCGCGTTCCTGATCAAACTCAAAAACGGCCTCACTTTATCCAGAGTGAAAACAGACCTTCGCCGTCCACGCTCCAGCAGCGTACACGCACCACTCAACTCATTTTCATGTCAATGGGTGGGCCGCAGGCCCATGCGTAACTCAAAAGTCCCCACCCTGTCGCACAAAACGCGACAAGGGTGGGGCAACCGCATCCAGCCAACCGGAAACGCCCGATTCTAAGGTGTAAAATATCCCGGCAAGCCCTAATATCCGACCTCTACACATCGAAAGGAACTCTCCCATGGCAACCGTCGAAGCCCCCGTCCGGCCGCGCACCAGCCTGCATTCCGGACCGTTCGTTACAGAAGCGTTTTACGATTTTCGTATAGAAGACAATGCGCGCAAGATGCGCGCCGCCATTACCAAAGTCCGCGCACAACTGGGCCGCGAGTATGACCTGATCATCGGCGGCAAGCGCGTCAAGACCGCCGACAAGATCAAGTCGCTGAACCCGGCCAAGCCATCGGAGATCGTTGGTATCCATCAGAAGGCGGGCAAGGAGCACGTGGAGCCGGCGATGAAGGCGGCGCTCGAAGCGTTCGAAACGTGGAGCCGGACGACTGTTGAAGAGCGCGCTGGACTGCTGTTCCGCGTCGGCGACCTGCTGCGTTCGCGCAAAATGGAATACATGGCGTGGCTGGTTTTTGAGGTCTCGAAGAACTGGGGCGAAGCCGACGCCGACATTTCCGAAACCATCGATTTCTGCGAATTCTATTCGCGCGAGGCGCTGCGGCTGGCCAAAGTGCAAACGCCAATTCAACTCCCGGGCGAGCATGACACGCTGCACTACATTCCGCTGGGCGTAGGAGCGGTGATTCCGCCCTGGAATTTCCCCTGCGCGATCATGGCCGGGATGACGCTGGCTTCGATCGTCAGCGGCAACACGGTGATCCTGAAGCCATCGAGCGATTCGCCGACCATCGCTGCGAAATTTGTGGAGCTGCTGGAAGAGGCCGGCGTGCCCGAGGGCGTGGTGAATTTCTGTCCGGGCGCGGGAGCGAGCTTTGGCGATGCAGTCGTGGCGCATCCCAAGACCCGTTATGTTGCGTTCACCGGCTCGCGCGAAGTGGGCCTGCACATCAACAAAGTCGCCGCCACGCAGGCTCCGGGGCAGATTTGGATCAAGCGCACGATTCTCGAGATGGGCGGCAAGGACGCGATTATCGTCGACGCCGATGCCGATATCGATTCCGCAGTGGAAGGCGTGGCGCAAGCCGCTTTTGGGTTTCAAGGACAAAAATGTTCGGCTTGCTCGCGCGCGATTGTGGACGAGCGCATCTACGACAAGTTTCTGGAGCTGCTCAAAGCGCGGGTCGAGAAGATTCAGGTCGGCGACCCCGCCGAGAACGCCAACATGGGAGCGGTAATCAACGAAGGCTCGATGAAGACGATTCTCGACTACATCGAGCAGGGTAGGAAAGACGGACGCGTCATCACCGGCGGCGAGCGGGTTGAAGGCGAGGGCTATTTCATCAAGCCCACGGTGATTGCCGACATCGCGCCGAAGTCGAAGCTCGAGCAGGAAGAAATTTTCGGTCCCGTTCTCGCCGTCATCAAGGCCCGCGGCTTCGACCACGCGCTCGAAATCGCGAACGACACCGAATTCGGCCTGACTGGGTCGGTTTACACGAGCTCGCGCGACAAGATCGACCGCGCGGTGCGCGACTTTCACGTCGGCAACCTGTACATCAACCGCAAATGCACGGGCGCGATGGTGGGAGCGCATCCCTTCGGCGGATTCAACATGTCGGGAACGGATTCCAAGTCCGGTGGCCCGGACTATTTGTATCTGTTCACGCAGGCGAAGGCAGTGGGAGAGAAGATCGTGTGAGCAGTGGGGCCAAGCGGACAGCCGAGGGTGGCTGTCCCCACCGGCAACTCTTCTAGATGGCAACCTCGCGATGACAATAAAAAGGCCGCCCTCAGGGCGGCCTTTCTTCACAGAGTTGAGTTCTACGGCGCCACTCCCGCTGGCGGTTGCGGCGCGGTTCCGGACGCCGTCGCGGCGGCGGCTTCGTTCAGGATGCGGTGGTGGATGGTGAACAGCGCCAGCTCCAGCCGGTCCGACACGCCGATCTTGTCGTAGACGTTGCGCAGATAGTTCTTGATGACCTGCTCGGTAGTGCCAAGCTGCGTGGCGATTTCCTTGTTCTTGTATCCCTGCACGATCAGCGCCACGATGCGGAGTTCCTTGGCGGTGAGGCGGTCGCGCACCCGCAATCCGACCATATCGTTCTCGGTGAGTTCGCTGGGCACGGCGACGTCCTGCACCCAGGTCTCGCCGCGGGCGACTTTGCGGACGCAATCGACGAGCGCGGCGCTGGTGACATTGCGGTAGACCACGCCATGCGCGCCGTTCGACATGTGCCGCTGCGCGCTCTCGCCTGTGTCGGCAAGCACGATGACTCGCGTCTTCGCCTTGTTGGCGGCCTGCGCGATCGCGGCGAAGTCGTTGTGAAATCCCCCCGCCACGACCAGCACGGCGGCGCGGAACTTGTCGAGAGCCATGAACATCTGTTCAGGCGTTTGCGCCTGAGCCACTATGCGCATTTCGTCTTCGACCGCGAGCACTTTCGCAATGCCGGCGCGGAAGATCGCCTGGTTATCGGCCAGAATCAGTTTGAGCATTTGTCAGCTCTCCAAATAAACCTGCTTCAAGAAAAACGTGTCAAAATGCAGCTTCCAGGAATCTACGCTTCAGTGATCGGTGCTCCTCACGAACTCATAGGAGTCGATCACGCAGGCCACGCCGCGCCCTTCTCCGCCCGCACCGGTTTCGTCGGCGCGGACCACCCGTCCTTTGCACTGGATGGTGACGTTCTCCTGACCACCGGTCATCTCCGGCGGCAGCGTGATTTCAAATTCAACGGGGGAACCAATCTCCATCGAAGCGTCGGCGCGGATGTAAACTCCCGCCGCGCTGAGATTTCCGGTCACTCCCTTGGCGTCTCCGCTCTCGCCCTTATGAATCTTGATGGGCAACTCCAGCGGAAATCTTTTTCCAGTCCGTGCTTCTTCGGCCACGGGGCCTCCTCTGTGCTGGCCTGGTCCTGAATCGTGTTCGGTAAATGAGGCCGGCGTCGTCGAGCCAATCATGTCAAATCAAGCTCCCGGCGGGCAAGACGCCCGCTTTGACTCTCAGGGGCGTTATATCACGAAAGTCACTCCTGTAAAAGCCTGATAAACCATTTAGTTACGGGTGCATCTAGGTTCCCCCGGCGCACGGGCGTGCTCTTCGAAGGGCGGCGGGCACAGGTTGACGCAGCTTTAGGCGAAGACCCGTCTCAGCATGGTAGTGTTTTGGAAACTAATTGGTGGGAAGAATACTCGAACGAAATAGAGGGTTCTTTTATGGTTCATGTTTTCCAACGGACTTCTTTATGCAACGCGGGCGCTAGTACAGGGCGCGTGCGCACCTTGCGGACTATCTTGCTTGTTTTTCTAGTCCTAGCCGTTCTCTCTGTCTCTTCTGGTGTTTTCGCGCAAACTGCCGGCCAGAAGGCTTCGCCATCCGCCAAGAGTCAGGCTGGAAAAACCGCAGGCGAGAGCAAGGCCGCCGAGTCGTCCGGAGTTTTGGCGCAGCTCAACGGCGCGCTGGAGGACCTGGCAGCGCGGGTGTCTCCGGCGGTGGTGCAGATCCTGGTGACGGGATACGGGCCGCTCAAGGAAGAAGATCGATCGCAGACGGCGCTGATCATCCGCCAGCATGCGGTTGGTTCGGGGGTGATCGTCGATCCGAATGGGTACATCATCACGAACGCGCATGTAGTCGAGGGAGCGCAACGCATACGCGTCGCTCTGCCGCTACCCATAGGCGATTCAGGCGGACAGGTGCCGATCGGGAAGCGAAGGATTCTGGACGCCAAGCTTCTGGGCCAGCACAAGGAGACCGACCTTGCGTTGCTCAAAATCGACGAGACCGACCTGCCCACGCTTTCGCTGCTGACGCAGCAGCGGCCGCATGTGGGTCAACTGGTTTTTGCCATCGGCAGCCCAGAGGGGCTGCAAAATTCAGTCACCCTGGGAGTGGTGAGCGCGGTCGCGCGACAGGCTGATCCAAGCAAGGCGCTGACTTACATTCAAACCGACGCGCCCATCAATCCCGGCAACAGCGGCGGACCCCTGGTCGACATGAACGGCGCGGTGCTGGGGATCAATACGTTCATTCTGTCTTCCGGGGGCGGCAGCGAGGGGCTGGGCTTCGCTATTCCCGCGCGCGTGGTGGATTTTGTCTACCAGAGCCTGCGCAAGTACGGGCACGTACATCGCGTAGAAATCGGCGCGGTCACGCAGGAAATCACGCCCACACTGGCGGAGGGGCTGAAGTTGGCGCGGCATTGGGGAGTCATCGTGGCTGATGTGCGGCCGGACGGTCCGGCCGCCGCGGCGGGGCTGCAGGTTCGGGACATCATTCTTTCGGCCGACGACCGGCGGATCGAGACGCTGGCGTCGCTGTCTGCAGCGCTGTATCTGCATCGCCTGGATCAAGTCGTGAAGATGGAAATTCTGCGGGGAGATGAGCGGAAGACCCTGTACATTCCGGCGATTGAACATCGAGATCAGATGGATCAGTTGCTCGATGCGGTGAATCCGCAAACCAGCCTGATTCCGCGGTTGGGCATACTGGCCATTGACGTGACGCCAGATCTCGGCAAGCAGCTGAGTTCGTTGCGCATCGCTTCGGGTGTCATTGTGGTGGGGCGGGCCGCGGACCTGATCATGCCCGACACCGGCCTGCAGACGGGAGACGTGATTCACGAGTTGAACACCACGCCCATCGATTCTATGGAGGCGCTGCGCGCCGCCGTTGCCGCGCTGAAGAGCGGCGACCCGGTCGTGTTCCAGATCGAGCGCGATGGCGACCTGATGTGGGTGAGCTCGGAGATGGAGTAGGCTGTCGGGCATATGGAGCCGGCAAATCGCTGTTGCGCACAGGATTGAGATTAGCTAAGATATAGTTAGCTAACATGAAGAAGGTCACCATCCACGAGGCGAAGACCACCCTGTCGCGCCTGATCGAAAAGGCATGCCGCGGGGAGGAAATCATCATCGCGCGGGGGCCCGATCCGGTGGTCCGGCTGGTTCCAATCGGCGGCCGGAAGGGGCACCGGAAGCTGGGGATCCTAAAGGGGAAGCTCGTGGTCGGACCGGAGTTCTTCGAGCCGCTTCCGCCGGAGGAATTGGACCGCTGGGAGTGAGGCAATGCGTTTCCTTCTCGATACGCACACGCTGCTCTGGTGCTTCAACGCTTCGCCGTCACTTAGTTCACGCGCGCGCCGGCTCATCGAGGACGGGAGGAATGAAATTCTGGTCAGCGCAGCCTCAGCCTGGGAAATCGCTACCAAAGTTCGCCTGGGAAAGTTGCCCACCGGCGAAGAACTGGTCAGCGATCTGGGTCGCTACCTCGATCAGCTGGGATTTGAAGCCCTGCCGATTTCGCTGGCGCATGCGGTGCGAGCGGGACGCCTTCCCGGAGACCACCGCGATCCTTTCGATCGGATGCTGATTTCTCAGGCGCAGGCGGAAAGTTTGCCGATCATCAGCAACGATCGCATCTTTGACGAATATCGCGTAGAGCGGATCTGGTAGTTATTTTGCCGCGGCGCCGGTCGCTTTTGGCTTGGCGGCGTTTTCGATCAGGAAACCCAGCCCGGCGCCGATGGCCTCGACCACGCGAAGATCGTCGGGTGTGAAGGCATCCTGCGCGGCGCGATAAAGAGCCAGCACGGCAGAAACTCCCGTCGCTCCGGCAAGTGGCACGGCCAGCGCCGAGCGCAGCGTGCTGTAGCGCTGGGGATTGTTCAGATATCCCGGCTCGACCGACGGGTTGCCGTTCAAAATAGCCCTCTGGTTTTGCGCGACCCACCCAGATAAGCCTTCACCGAGCGGAATCCGCAACGAAGAAAACAGGCGGAAGTTTTCGCCGCTGACCAGTTCCGGCACCAGCACTCCATTCTGCAGCGAGTACACGGCGAATGAATCGCAGGGCACTAGCGGCCTGAGCCGAACCGCAAGCAGAGAAGCGATGTCGGCGATGTGCAAGGCGACGCCACGGCGGCTGAGTTCGACAATTTCTTCCGCCTGGTGCTGTGCGGAAGATACAAGTGCGTTCAGATTGTGCGAAACCGGCGCAGTCGCGGGCGGTCCGGCGGATTCGGCAAAACCGGCGTCAGGCGCCAGACCACGTTCGACCTTGAGGTCGGTCGACAGTTTCGGCGGAGCCTGCATGGGCTGCGCGTTGGCCAATTTTTCCAGTTCGATGTAACGGCGGCCGAGAATTTCGACCACGCGTGGATCGAAACTCCTGCCTGACTCCGCGGCCACGCAAGCCATCGCACGATCCAACGGCATAGCCTTGCGGTACTGCCGGTCGGAGGCGAGTGCGTCGAGGCAATCCACCGCGGCGAGAATGCGCGCGCCGATGGGAATCTGCTCGCCGCTTAATCCATAGGGGTAACCGCTGCCATCCCATTTTTCGTGGTGAGCGCGCACGATGGGCACGACGGGATAGGGAAAGTTGACCTGCTCCAGAATTTCCGCGCCGACCACAGGATGAATCTTCATCTTTTCGAATTCTTCCGGAGTCAGCTTTCCCGGCTTGGAAATGATGTGTTCGGGGACGGCGAGCTTGCCGATGTCGTGCAGCACCGACGCGGCCTGCAGAGCCTCAGTCTCGTCTGCGCTCAGGCCGAGTTCGCGGGCCAGTTCCATGGCGTAGACACGCACGCGCTGCAGGTGCTCGCCCGTGGTCTGATCCTTGGCTTCGATCGCCAGCGCCAGAGTTTCAATCGTGCGCAGATGCAGGCTCGACACTTCCTCGGCGTGGCGCTTTTCCGTCTCCAGTTTTCCCAGGTACAGGCGATACGACCGGTACATGAGATAAATCGGCGGCAGTACGAGCAATGACGCCTGCCATCCGATGCGGCTGTTCAGGAAGTGCACGAGCCCGGCCGCCGCGGCTCCGACCATGTAGTACGGGAACGACCAGAGATAAATTTCGGTCCAGACCTTGGCGATCGACTTGTCTTCGGTGAGGCCGATGATGGTCGACATCGCCGCCGTATTGCAGCCGAAGTGCGTCACAGCAGCGACCAGCAAGGCCAGGGGCCGGGACCCGTGAACCACATAGTGCGCCATTAGCTGGAAGGCGCTGTATGCGATCGCGCTCGAAACCGTGACCTGCGAGAAATTGAAGATGAGCTGGACCGGCTTCAGCTTGCGCGTCGGCCGCCAATAAAACTGCCCCAGCGTGCTGACCAGCCCGATGGCCAGCGTTTCGGGTAGGCTCAATTCCAAAATGCCGAGCAGTGTGAAAAGAAAATTGACAGACAGCGTGCCCTCGATGCCGGGCAGATTTACTTTCAAGGACGATGCGAGCAGGGCAGCGATGAGGTAGCAGATGAACTTCAGCGGATCGCTCGATTGCCAGTGCAACGACGCGAAAACGAAGCAGAATGACGCCGCCAAAGACATGGCGGCAATGAACACACGGGCGCCAATGGAACGACCCCAGGACATGAGAAATGCTTAAATTTTCAACGAATTGCCGACGCCCTGTCCGCCCAAAAAGGGACGGCCGGGTTACCATGGTTTCATCCAAAGGAATCAATCATTTACAACAAGACTGCCCTGCCTGTGGGGCACTTATGGGACAGGTTGTCCTGTCCTGCGGGCGCTGGGACAAAGTGGCCGCTGTGTTTCGCAACAGCCGCCTGTAACTCATTGATAAATAAGGCTGGATTACGTGCCGTTTTGGAATTGGAGGTGCAGAATCATAGTTACTAAGAGTGCGGTTACGCACTGTGGGGCGACTTTTTGGGGGATGCATGAAGAAAGTTCTGCTCTTATTGCTGATTGCGACAGTGACGGTGGCCTATGCCTCCGATACGAACAAACTGTCGCCGGACCTGCAGGCCTCGACTGCCACCAACGTACAGGTGGTCGTGCAGTACAACAGCGCGCCCAGCATATTGGATTTGAACCTTCTCGCGACCTTGGGTTCGATTCTGAATTCTCTGCCGCTGGTGAACGCGGTGGTCGCCGATCTGCCGCTGGCCAATGTTCTCACGCTATCGGATCAAGCTGACGTGAAATACATCAGCCTGGACCGCACGCTGGCTCCCACGCTGAGCAACGCTGCGCCAGCGGTGAATGCTCCTTACGCATGGCAGACCGGCTATACCGGCGCAGGCGTTGGTGTGGCGCTGATTGACAGTGGGGTCGCAAGCCACCCGGACCTGAACGGAGGGTTGCTCGGATTGTCGCGGGTGGTCTGGAACCAGAGCTTCGTTCCAGGCAATGCCAGCGCGAATGATCAGTATGGGCACGGCACGCATGTCGCCGGGCTGATCGCCGGCGATGGTGCCAGCTCGACGGGATCGCAGTACACGCGCACGTTCAAGGGCATCTCGCCGCAGGCAAGCATCATCAACCTGCGGGTGCTGGACCAGAACGGCGCCGGCACCGATAGCGCGGTGATTGCTGCGATCAATGAAGCCATTACGCTGAAGCCGCTGTTCAACGTCCGCGTCATCAATCTTTCCCTGGGACGCGCCATCTACGAGACGTACACGCTCGACCCGCTCTGCCAGGCAGTGGAAGCCGCGTGGAAGCAGGGCATTGTGGTGGTGGTGGCCGCGGGCAACAACGGCCGCTATCTGCCGACCGATGGCTACGCGACCGTTACGTCGCCGGGAAACGATCCTTACGTGATCACCGTCGGCGCGATGAAGCCGATGGGAACTCCGACGCGTGTGGATGACCTGATGGCGAGCTACAGTTCGAAGGGGCCAACAGCCATTGACGCCATTGCGAAGCCCGATCTGGTTGCTCCTGGCAATCTGCTGGTCTCGCTCGAAGCGCCCAATTCGACGCTGTATAACGCGTATCCCGGCAACCAGGTGCCGTATAGCTACTACGTGAACGGCGGCAGCAGCGCTCCGTCTTCCAGTTACTTCACGCTGAGCGGAACCAGCATGGCGACGGGCGTGGTCAGCGGAGTTGTGGCCGATCTTTTACAGAAGTCGCCGAGCCTGACTCCAGATCAGGTGAAGGCGAGGCTGATGAAGACGGCGTGGAAGTCTTTGCCCGCCTACAGCAGCGTGACCGATCCCACCACCGGCATCACCTACACCGACCAGGACGACGTGTTTACAGTTGGTGCGGGCTACATTGATGTTGAGGCTGCCATGGGCAATACCGATCTGGCCAATGGCACGGCGATGTCTCCGGTGGCCACGTTCAACGGTACGTCTGACACGGTGACGCTGAATGCGAGTTCATCGGCAGTGTGGAACACGTCTTCCACGTGGTCTTACCCGGTGGTGTGGGGCATGCAACAGTTTGTGACTGGCACTACGGCAGCGGGTTCGTCAGGCACCACGAGCAGCGGCCCGACTGGCGCCAGCAATGCCCTGTGGGGCACGAACGCTCTGTGGGGCAGCAATGCGCTTTGGGGATCGAATGCATTGTGGGGCTCCAATGCGCTCTGGGGATCCAACGCCCTGTGGGGAAGCAATGCTCTGTGGGGATCGAACGTTTCCGGTGGTGAACAGTAAGCCGAGCAGTAAACCCCGGCAGGTGCAGTAAACGTGGGCCGCGAGGGATTCGCGGCCCTCTTTACGTAGGGACAGCCGCGGTTTCTAAGCCTGCCCTGAGCAAGCGTAGCGCGTCGAAGGGGCTGTCCGGTCGAGCGAAGCTCGACTAGCCTTCTACCGGAGAAGGTGGAATGTTACCGCGCGTCCACAACCTTCTTCAACGCGGCCTGCAGTTCGTCACGATGAAATCCGAAGGGGCCGGCCTTGCTCTTGTAGGCGACGCGCCCGGCGCGGTCAATCAGGTACAGGCGATCCGGCCACGCCGTGTACGCGCTCTCGGTCGAGTTGCCGAACTAATCGAGCACCGCGGGAATCTCGATGCCGAGCTTGCGTACGCAGGTGCCGGCCACAAACTCGCGCTCCTGCTCGTCGCGCGGGCTGGCGAAGACGACGTTGTCTTTGATGTTGCTCTGCATTTGCCAGACGTCGCTGGTGTGGGCCTCGGTGATGTACACGACCAGGAATGCGACCTGATTTCGATATTGCTCGTACAGCTTGTTCAGAGCGGGAACCTCCCGCCGGAAGGGCGGTCAGGTGTAGCTGCCGAAAATGAGAACAACGGGCTTGGCTTGCGCCGTGAGCGTCGAGAGCTGAATCTGGCCAGTGTGATCGAGCTTGGCGAGTGTGAAGTCGGGGCGCGGTCGCCTATGGTGAGACTTCCCGCGCGGGCTCTGACCCATAGCTTTTCGAAAGGGAAGGCGAGGAACGCGACCGGAGCGGGAATTTTGGCCATCACGCGGCCAAACTGCTCCGGCGGACGACGCATCACGGCGTAGATTGCGGCGCAAGCGCACAGCCAGAGGGCAGCGAGCGCGCAAATGGCTGCGAACAGTTTCTTTCGCACAGACTTGCATATTGTCATCACGCGATGATCGATCGAACCCCAGAAGTGCGCCGATTATTCAGGGAGACAGGGAGAAGATCAATAATTCTAAAGTAGTACTGGGACAATGATGAGTGTAATTGATTCCATGACAATGTCGGCTCCCAAGTCCGAGTAGAGTTGGTGGCGCTGAATCCAACCAACAAGGCTCGGGAGAAAGGAGCCGAACATGCTGATTATAGGAGTAGATTTCCATCCCGAGTTTCAACAAATCGCTTCCGTGGATACCGAGAGCGGAGAGTTCCAGGAGAAGCGTCTGGCCCATCCC
>JASHPH010000326.1 GCA_030038255.1 Candidatus Sulfotelmatobacter sp.
AAATGATGCGCGGGCGATCCATGAAACCAGGTCGGCCTCGGCGGATCATTTACCCACGGATGGTGCGGCCCGGTATGGTTGGCTACAAAATCGATGAGCAACTTCATCCCGAGTTTGTGCGCGTCCGCAGCGAGAGCCTGATATTCGGCCAGCGTTCCCATGTGCGCGTCGACCGCATAGAAATCCACCACGTGATATCCGTGATAGTCAGAGTTGTCGTTCTTCCACACTGGCGTTAACCACAGCGTTGTGACACCCAGATCGTGCAGGTACGCGAGATGCTCGCGAATACCGCGCAAATCGCCCCCATGGTAGGCCATGGGATTGCTGCGATCGTAAATACCGGTAGACTGCGGCGGCTGATCGTTTGTGGGATCGCCATCGGCAAACCGATCCGGCATGATGAGGTAAATCACATCATTGCGCGAGACGCCTTCGAAGTGGTCTTTCGTGTCTTGAACACTCAGGGTTGTAGGCAAGTGCTTCGTCAGTCAACTGGACCGGATTGGAACCATCGGCCTGCATTCGCCACACGTTGAGCTAAAGCTTTATCACCAGACGATTGAAATCGAGGTCGAAGTGGATCAGCAGCCAATCTATCCATGGTATCGACTTGCGGACTTGAAGTTGACCGAGGGTCAGGTAGAGGAGGCTCACAAGCTGGCCCAGCAAGCGGTTGATGCTCAACGTGCGGTACAGGGAAGCTATCAATACCTGACCTTAGAAATGAACGTCCTTGGAGACGTGCTGAAAGCTGAGGGAAATTCCGAAGGAGCGCGCCAGCAATATGAGGCTGCGCTTGATACGGGCAAGAAAGCTAACGAAGCGTACTCGGTTGCCGAAACTCAGGTTGAGCTCGCCGACCTGGCCCTCGACGAGGGCCATTCAGATCAGGCCGAGCCATTGCTGCGAGCGGCCATCGCGGAGTTCGAGAAGGAGAACACCGACCCGGACAGCACCAGCGCTTACATCGAACTTAGCCGAATGTTGCTGATGGAGGACAAACTGCCGGATGCCCGAAGGGCAATTCAACATGCTGCCGAACTCAGCCGTACCAGCCCCGACCCCGGTCTGAAACTGCCGATCGCGATTCAGACTGCGCGCGTCATGCTGTCGGCCGTGCGCGAGAACGAACGCGGGCATCCGACTCTCGTGGCCGTGCGCCAACAAATACGTGCTGCCTCCGACACCGCCAAAAAGGTCGGGTATTACCGTCAGGAATGTGAATCCAGACTCTTGCTGGGCGAGTTGGAAATGAAGACGAATTCGGAACTCGGGCGCTCAGAATTGACGCGGCTCGCCGCCGAGGCGCATGAACACGGAATGGAACTAATCGCCCGCAAAGCGACGGCCCTGGCTGCCGGCACAAGCGGAACCGCGATGGTTGTCGCCCCGAACCTTCCCCACTGACTGCGAGGTCGGGCAGCTTCTACACTAACAGCCAACACTCGCGGGCTTGGAGTCCTCCCCGCGAATATGCTGACGGCTACCGAGCGGTATATGAGCATCCGTCTGCCCTTTTTCTACTGGCAAGTCTTTGATCCGCTTGAAGTGGAGTGGGAAGCCCCAATTTCCTAAACCGTTGGTCGGCAGTTCGACTCTGCCCGGGGCCTCCATCCCGTCTCACGTAAACAGGCTCGTTAACAGCAGAGCAGATTGCAGTTTTTCAGCCCTGAGTCGCCACTTCGTTGCAGGATCAGTTTACGGTTAGCCTTCTTGGCCTCAAGGCGTATACTCACAGCGCCTTAAGATCGTAAAAAGACTTCCACATAAGTCCCCCCGACGATTGAAGGAGCACGTATGTCCAGATGGTTCGCAGGCGCGGTGGCGGTCACTGTAGCAGCATCGGTTACGCTGGCGATGAGCCAGGGGACGAAAGACACGAAGCAAGACACAAAGGCGACACCGCTGTTCACGGCACAGCAAGTGGCGGAAGGCAAGACGCTCTATGCCGCGAAGTGTGCGGCATGTCATGGGGAGACGCTGCAGGGCGGGGCGGCGGGCCCGCTGGCGGGCTCTGCGTTTGCTGCCAGGTGGACGTCGGGCTGGGCCGATTCGAAGTTGACAGTGGAGGACCTGGACTTCATCATCCGCACGACCATGCCAAAGGGGTCGCCGGGAACGATGAGTGCCGCGGAATACACGGCGGTGCTGACTTACATCCTGCAGCAGAACGGATATGAAGCGGGAGGATCGATTCCTCTGCGGGCGGGTTCGGCGCGGATGAGACAGACGCGACTGCGATTCGGGATGGCGAAAGAATCGGCGGCGGCGCCGCCTCCGCTGCGTGTGCCGGGCGACCCGGCAGCAGTTCCGAAAGGCGGAGGACCAACCCAGGAGGAACTGAATCGAGCTGCGGATTCGACCCGCAACTGGCTTTATCACACGCACGACTACTCGGGCGCGCGGTATGCGGCGCTGGATCAGATCAACCAGCAGAATGCCGGTCAACTCCGGCCAGTCTGCGTGTTTCAGGTGGGAGACGAGGGAAATTTTCAGACTGGTCCGATTGTGTATCAAGGGACCATGTACATCACCACCAACCAGAGCACGGTAGCGTTGGACGCGACCACTTGCCGGCCCAAGTGGCGCTACAAGTGGGTGCCTCGCGCCCACGAGGTGTGGCGGAACAATCGCGGCGTGGCGATCAAGGACGGCTATCTGATCCGGGGAACCTCGGACGGATACCTATTGGCTCTCAACGCGGACACCGGGGCATTGGTTTGGGCCGTCAAGGCGGCCGATGCCGAACAGGGCGAAACCTTCACGATGGCGCCGCTCTTATTTGAAGACATGGTGCTGATCGGGCCGGCGGGCAGCGAGAACGCCGTCTCTGGTTGGGTGGGTGCTTTCCGGCTGCAGGATGGTTCGCCGGTATGGAAGTTTCAGACGGTGCCGGGAGCGACGCTCGCTGGTTCGGAGTCGTGGGGAAATCCCAAAGGAATCAAGATCGGGGGCGGGGCGGTGTGGACGCCCTTCTCACTCGACGCTGAGAAAGGGGAACTGTTCGTCGCTGTTACCAATCCCGCGCCGGACTTACCCGCGAACCTGCGGCCGGGCGATAACCGTTATTCGAATTCGGTAGTGGTGCTGGACGTTCATACGGGCAAACTGCTGTGGTATCGGCAGATGGTCCCGAACGATTCCCACGATTGGGATTTGACGCAGGTGAGCCCGCTGTTTCAGGCAAAGATTGAGGGGCGCGACACTCCCCTGCTGACCACCGTGGGCAAGGATGGGATCCTGCGCACGCTCGATCGGGAGAGTCACGAAGTCCTCTATTCCACTCCGGTCACAACCATAAAGAACGCTGATGTGCCAGTTTCAAGCGAAGCCACGGAGGCCTGTCCCGGGGCGCTGGGAGGGGTGGAGTGGAACGGGCCGGCGCTCGACCGGGAACTGGACGTACTCTACGTAAACGCAGTCGACTGGTGCATGACATTCACCGGCGCGGAGACGGTGCGGCACATTCCTGGGCGTATGTATATGGGCGGCATTGTGAAGTTCGGGGACGAGTCGCAGGGATGGCTGACGGCGATTGACGCTTCGACTGGAGCGGTCAAGTGGAAGTATCAGTCAAAGCGGCCCATGGTGTCAGCGGTGACGGCCACGAAGGGGAACGTCGTGTTCACCGGCGAGTTGACCGGCGACTTTTTGGCTCTGGATGCGCAGAGCGGGAAAGTGTTGTACCGATTCAACACGGGTGGGGGGATCGGAGGCGGGGTGGTCACCTACGAGGAAGCTGGAAAGCAATACGTGGCGGTCATGTCGGGTAGGCCGTCCCAATTTTGGGTGAACGAGATCGCTGGTGCGCCGACGGTTTTTCTGTTCGCGTTGCCGTAGCTCGGCATTTCGCCTTTCCGTTCGCGGGGGACAGTTCAAAGCGGCTTGTGATCGGCAAGTTCGACTCCGGCCGGGGCCTCTACGCCCGTCAAAACGTAAACTTCAGCGCCGCCTGCATCACACGACTCGGGGTAGAGCTGATGACCTTGCCGAAGGTGGAACTGCCTATATTGCCATCCACTGAGGAAGCACCGATGAACTGTGCGTGATTGAACAGGTTGAATGCTTCAATGCGGAAGAGGAGAGCCTTCGATTCACCGAGGGGCAAGCTCTTGGTAAGGGCCATGTCGAAGTTGTTGGAGCCCGCGCCGTAGAAAAAGCGTCGTTTTGAATTGCCCGGAGTCCCAAGCTGGTTTATCGAGAACGCGCCGGTATCGAAATAATAATTCTGGTTTGACCGCGGGTTGTGGTTCAGATGCAGCGGCGCACCATCGTAGTCGGGCAAATCGATCCCGCTGTTGTTCACTCCATTCGGATTCGTTCCGAGCAGTGAATTATCCCCGTTGTTGACCAGTGTGACAGGGAACCCTGTACTGAATCGGGTGATCCCAGAAAGCTTCCAGCCTTTCGTCCAGAGATTGGATCCCCGAGCCAACTGATCGACAGGTATTTCGTAGTCGTAACTGAAGACGAAATTGTGCTTCACATCAAACGACGAGATCGCGTAGCTGACAGAGGGATTAAGCGGATTCACCTCCTCGCCGATGTTGGACGAATCGTCCAGCGATTTGCCGTATGTGTAAGAGCCAAGAAACTCCAGCCGGCCGCTCGTGTGGCGCACGCTAAGCTCGAGTGCGTTGTAATTGGAATTCCCGATCGTGGACTGGTAGGCATCGCTGCCGAAGTGTGGGCCCAAAGGGCCGCGGGTGCCGTGAATGCTTTGCCCGGAAGCCGCAGTGAAGACGTTGTTTTCAGCGAAAGGGCCACACGTGGCTGTTCCGGGTGCGACCTGGTTCGTCTGGCTCAGGCTGAGGCAAAGCGCCGGATTGCCGGGATTGGCCTCAATCAGTACGCGCAGTCGACGACCCTCATTGCCGACGTAACTCGCACTGAGCACAGTGTTGGTCCCGATCTGGCGCTCGAGGGATAACATCCATTCATCGGTATAGGGGACTCGATTGTGAATGTTGTAGCCGGGAATGCCGCTGATGGGTTCGATCGCGCTCCAATCGAAGGTCGTGTCGGGATTCGAAGCGGTAGCGTTGCGAGTTGCAAGCATGTAAGGAAAGGGCTGTCCGTAGTTTTGCCCGTTGGAGGCAGTAACGAAGGGGTCGGAGAACAGCGGCGGCGCCGGACTGGTGTAGGTAGTGCCATAAGGGCTATTGGCCGCGAGCACGCTGATGGAGAGAGCCTCAATAGCCGAATAGAATTTGCCGAACCCGGTGCGAATGCTCGTGGTGCCCGGGCCGCCCAGGATTTTACTCAAGAACCCGGCGGAGCTGACTTGTGGTGACCAAGCTAGACCAATGCGCGGAGAGAAGCCCAGATTGCTGACCGGTGCGAGTGTGCGTGGAACGCCGGGATCGGAGGGAAAGAGAAAGCCTTCCGGGGCACCGGGAAATACTACGGATTGTCGTCCCGGCACAAAGGTCGAGATTTCGTTGTATTTCTCGGTCCAGGGGGCAATTCGATCCCAGCGCAAACCATAATTCAAACTCAGGCTAGGGCGGAGTTTCCAACCGTCCTGCGCGAAGAGACCAATGTAGTGGTTTCGGGCGTAGAACGGATTCAGCTGGCTTTGATTGTATTGGCTCGGGACTCCAATGAGAAAATCTGCGAAGTCGTCGCCGGTCTCGCTTCCCGTGAATACAAAGCTCCCATTGAACTGAGCGATGGCGGCGGCATTCACCTGGTCAAAATGCAAATCGCCGCCGAACTTCAGCGAGTGTGTTCCAAGGACTTTAGACATAGTGTCCGTTAGTTCGCTCGTATTGTTTGCCTGCTTCAGCTCGTTGGCGGCAGCTCCAATCGAGTAGCCGTTGAAGACAATGTTTTCCACACTCTGCCCTTTAGGATCGAGCGGCACAATACTTGGGCTGCCTTGCGGAGTGACGAAGCCTTGAGAGACCAAGCTCACGCCTCTGCCGCCGACGGGCTGTCCGAGGTCGTTGTAATCGCGCAAAAAGCTCAGGTGAAACTCGTTGACCGACGTCGTAGTGAGGATCTTCGTATCACCCAAGGTAAAAAGCTGCGCTCGGCCAGTTGTCATTGCATTGAAGCCGGGGACGTTGGCGCCGCTTTGCGCAACTGGGTAGGGATTATTCAGGCTGTAATTGTCGACAAAGTAGTAGGCGGACATGAGTCCCCAATGTGCGTTGGCATCCAGTCGGATTCCACCCTTCTCATCGTGTACCACCTGGTTGTACGACGAAGTGGCGAATTCTCCACCTGGAGTGTTGGGCGCGGGAATGTACTGCAGCAAGTTCTTCGCAGGGGCAGACCACGCTGCCTCGGGTATCAGAGCGTTAGGGAAAACGCACGGTGACGCATAGCTGCAGCCGGCAGCGTTGTAGTAGTGTTCACCCGCAGTCACGGTGTAGCCCAATTTTTCAGAAAGCAAGGCAGCAAGATAGGGACCGCTGACCATTCCAGTCAGTTTAGGTGCGAGATCGGAGAGGTTGCCGGTTCGATCAGCACTCGACGGTACGCTGATGTTGCCGGTGTCAATGCCTTGCGTTTGCAGTGTGTCTTGATTGTCTGCAAAGAAAAAGAGCTTGTTGCGGCGAATCGGGCCGCCGATGGTTCCCCCGAACTGACTCTGCTCAAATGCACCGCGGGAGGGAGAAAAGTAATTTCGCGCGTCCAGGTTGGTATCGCGAAGAAAGTCAAACAAGCTTCCATGCAGCCTGTTGGTACCTGATTTCGTGACAACGAAGATCTGCCCACCGCTGTATTCGCCATGCTCGGCATCAAAATTGTTCGTGATGATGCGGAACTCGGCGATGGACTCCAAGTTGGGCACAATAGCGGTCCCCGAGTTCACGTCTTCCTGGGAGTTGCTGCCGTTTATTTCAAACACATTGGCAAATTCCCGTTGTCCATTCACGGAAATTGTGCCGGGATTGAGCGTACCGGAGGGTTGCAAAACCGTGGCTCCGACGTCCTGCACGGTGCTGGACGTAATCGATGTTGCCGGCGCCACTCCTGCTTGCAGGGAGAGCAAATCGGTAAAGCTGCGGCCATTCAGCGGTGCGGCGGTGATCTGGCGGCTGCCGAGCACTTCGCCCATCTGTGTGTCGGTGGTCGCGACGTGAATGGCGTCATCGGTAACGTCGACTCTCTCGATTTGACTGCCCACAGTAAGCGTCGCGTCTAGAGTCAGCGACTCCGATGTGTCGAGGGTAATGCCCAGACGGCGATAAATCTTGAAGCCTGGCGCTTCGACCTGCATTTCGTAGTGACCGACAGGTACAAGAGGAAAGCTGTAGTGACCTTTGCTGTCAGTCTGTTGCGGAAAGACGAAGCCCGTTCCATATTGCACAAGAGAGACTCTTGCGTTGGTTACAACACCGCCACTCGCGTCTCTGACGGTGCCGCTAACGCTACCTTCCACGCTGGCCCATGCCCAGGAAGCAGAAATCAACACCAGCAGAACGAGAGCCTTACCGACCTCGACACAACTCCTACGCCCATTTCCAATCAGACAAGCGATCTGGGCACAGTTTGGCATGGGTTCTGCGGCATCTCCCAACGGCATTCGGTGTTGTAGTAAATTGGTCTAGAGTCTAGATGCAACCCTGTTGCATAAACTTAGATAAAATGCACTGTGAGCCCGGTGTCAAGCGATGCAACAAGATTTCTATTGCAAGAGGTTTGCAACTAGTTGCAACGGGCTGGTCTCTTCGAACTTAATCGGCCAATTTCCGCATTGACCGGCACTGGTGGGACATCGAGCGGAAGCGTGCAGTTGCAGAAGGAGTGATTCCATGCCTTTACCGAATACGGAAGCGCCGGGATATCTAGTCGCGGAGCTCGCAGCTCGGGGTATCCGCATAACCCGCCAGCGCCGCACGATCCTTGGTGTGATCGAGACCGCCAACCGTCATTTGGACGCCGCGCAAATACTCCGGAGGGCCCGGCGGCAAGCACCGGAGGTCGACCGCGTCACCGTCTATCGCACTCTAGGCCTGCTGAAACGTCATGGCCTGATCGATGAACTGGACCTTATGCATCTGCAAGGGGAAAAGCACTTCTATGAGCGCAAGACTCCTCGTGAGCACCTGCATATGACGTGTTTGCGCTGTGGACGAGTTACGGAATTTGAGAGCAGACTTTTCGACAGTCTAAAGAAGCAGGTGCAAACCGAATGCCGGTTCCACATTATCGTGGCACGCATGGAAATCGGCGGATATTGCGCAGAATGCCGTTCGTAGCGCCTCGAATGCCGAAGCCGTCAGAACGTACGCGTGGCCGGCGCGCCGCCTAAACCGGCACGGCCAACCGGATTAGTACCGACTCCAGCAGCCGCGCTTTTTTCTGCAGTACGACCTTGAAGTGATGGTGATCTGTGTGGGAAATCTCCATCAGCAAGGAGCGGTGCCGTTCTTCAAGGATTTCCTGGATCAATTCCTTTTCCTCGTCATTCAGCGTCAGGGTAACCTCAGTCGCTGTCATAGTCACCTTCTCCTGCATGCGCTCAGAGGCTAACTCCGACTCAGACGGAGCGCAGTGATTCTGGATACTGCATTTCGGTAACAGCTCTCGGGTAACAGAACGAGTCTTGCCGTCAGGCGGCGGGTGGGTTCTGCATTTCCGCTTCCTCGGCCTGATGGCTTTCCGCCGACAACTTCCGCAGCGACAGTCTTTCGTGGTGGGATAGCAGCAGGCCAATGGGTACGACTGCGGCGAAGGTCACAAGCCAGAGCAGAATGCCACAGCTCGCGGCCATCTCGGGAGGCACGTCGAACACGCTCGACAGCGTTGCAATGGTGGCCATCTGCGTTCCCCCGCCTACGGCTGGTAACTGCAGCATCGAGCCGACCATGCTCGATCCCATAAGGATCAGCAGTTGCGAAACCGGAATCTCCAGCGCATCCACGCCATAGGAATGCGTGACCTCCTTATAAGCCAGAGCGATGATGTACCACATCCCCACCGAGACTAGAGTCAGCCATAGAAGCGAAAGCGGTCCGTGGATGGTGTTGAGCCCAGTACCGAATTCACGAACCTTCTGGGCCAGTTTGTGCCCAAGGTTCGATGAGAGATGGGAGAAACGCTGTTCTGTCCATCGCGCCACCGCCTCGCCCTTGCGGCCAATGACCGCCGCCATCACAGCCATGACAGCGACCAACCCAATCAGCAGAAAGCCGGCTTCACGGAAACGCACATAGTATTCAGGATGAGGGATGGAGGGCAGGGCGCTGGGTAGGAAGATCGCAAGAACCGTGAGTACGGCGAATGCCCCGATGTCGAAGATGCGTTCAACGGCCCACACAGCAAGTTGAGAGGAAAAAGGAAGATCCATGCGTCGGGCGATCAAGTAGGGACGAATAAATTCGCCGGCGCGGCCCAGCAGAGCCAACCCCGTGAAGCCAATCAATGTCGGAGATACTAGCTCCGCGACTTGGGTCTTCGGGCGCACTGGCTTGAGAAAGATCTTCCACCGGATCGCCCTCATGACATATGCAATGTAGATCAGGGCAACAGCGTGCAGCACGTGCCATCTGTTGATGCGGTGCGTCTGGCCCCAGAACGTTCCCCAATCGAAGGTGCGCCAGTGCCGGTACTGCAGGTAAACCAGGATAGCCAGAATGACAAACACGACCGCACTGGCCAGAATGCGTTTTTTGTCCATGAAGAGAGATGACTCCGCGCCGCGGCCCGAGCAACGCGAAGCGGGGAAACGGCAGTTCCAAAGGTAAATGAGAGAGCGGAAGGGGTCAAACCGCACAGCCGCGCTCACCACCGCGAGTGCTACTTCGGCCGCGTTGTTCTATCTCCGGCGAGACGGCTGGCTTGACTTCTCCTGTGCGTCGACTTAGAGTCGCTTGCACGTTTCCCGCCGATTTTTTCTGTTGAATTCGCTCTCGTGGCGAGATGCGCACGATTTCCGGGGTCAGGAAGGAATAAGTCAGAAAGGAGAGCATGCATGGTGCTTCATCCGGCGAAGTTCACGCTTGGCTTGATTCTGTTTAGTTCCGTCAGCGTGCTGGCGCAATCACCCGCGCCCTACGGGCTGCCGATCAGTCTGGAGAACGCAAAGAAAGCAGCCACGGCTGCGCTGGCCGAGGCGCGCAAAAACAACTGGACAATGGCGGTTGCGGTGGTTGATCCGAGCGGAACGCTCGTCTACTACGAGAAGATGGACAACACACAGAACGGGAGCGCGAAAGTGGCTATCAATAAAGCTCGTTCTGCAGCATTGTTCAAGCGTCCCACGAAGGCGTTTGCAGATCGCCTCACTTCCGGCAGCGCAGGCCTTCCTGTGCTGGCGATCGAAGGCGCAGTTCCACTCGAAGGCGGGATTCCGTTGTTTATTGACGGACATCTGGTCGGCGCGATCGGCCTTTCCGGGGACACCAGTGATCATGACGGACAATGCGCCCAGGCTGGCGTTGACGCTCTCAAACAACCGTAAGAGTCGTCTTTAGGTAAGCGTCGGTTTACGACAACTGAATGTGGATTGTTGAGAGCAGTCGGCCAGGAGATTGTCGCCTATTCGCTCGCCCGAGCGGGTGCTTTTAATTGCGCGTTCGCGGCCTGACCAGAAGACTTGGAGGTTTGTGACCTCGTGGCGGAAACCTGCGTCCTGGAATTCTTCACAGATGATGTGCTCAAAGGCGACGCCTTTTCCTGCGCGACCTTCTTTTTGTTAAAGTCCTTCACCACTCGCGCCACGTAGGCGCGTGTCTCGTAGAACGGAGGCACTCCACCAAACTGCTGCACCCGCTCCGGACCGGCGTTGTAGGCCGCCAGCGCCTTTACAAGGTCGAAGTTGTAGCGCTCCAGCAATTCGCGCAGATATTTCGTGCCGCCTTCAACATTGGCCCGGGCATCGAAGGCATTCGGCACGCCGAGTTGCGACGCTGTTCCCGGCATGAGTTGCATCAGGCCCTGCGCGCCTTTGGGCGATACTGCCCTCACGTTGAATCCGCTTTCCGCCTTTATGACACTGGCGACGAGGTCGGGATCCAGTCGATAACGCCCGCTTGCCGTGTTGATGAGTTCATCGAGATTCGCAGCGTTAGGGCTCGCAATTGCGGGCCGGTTTTGGACGTTGCTGGTGAAAGGTGATTGAAAGGGAGTGCCGGGGTTCGCGTGTTTCGCGAACATCTGCGTAACCGGAGGGTCCGGTGCAGCTTCAAAGTGTTGGATCTCTGCAGTGGGCACGTCCACGAAACTTGAGCCATCGGAGTTTACGTAGAGCCGGGTGACATCTCCGACGACCTCACGCCGCTCGTGGCGAATGGAAAATCCGTTCTTCAGCACGGCTACTTCGCCGGCGAAGCAGGGGAGTGCCATCATCGCAATGGTCGCGATGATCCATAAAAATCCCCTGCATGTCGTCCGGAATCTCATGAGCCGATGCTGAGTGCTGATTCAGTCGTTCCCCAAGCGTTATCGGACCGCTGCGCCAAGGGCCATTTCGACGGCTGCTGCCACGCCGCACGCATCATTACCGTGCGTTACCGTCCACCCGCGCCCGCGCAGTTCCTCGCAGGCATTCCCCATGATAACCGGATGCCCGGCAAACTCAAGCATTTCGACATCGTTGTGGTTGTCACCGACGGCCATGACCTGTTCGCGACGGTAACCACGGTAAGCGGCCCAGCGCTCAAGCGCATGGCCCTTCGAGCAACCCGCGTTGAGGACGTCAATCATCGACAAATCACGCGCCGGATACTCAGTTCGAAGCACAGTCACGGCGCCATCCATGCCCGAGTGTTCAAGCGCATCGAGCGCCTGGCCCATGCGCGCCATCGTTCCGCAGAACATTGCCTGCACCGGATCGCGCACCAGCGCCCGCTCGATGGGCACCACAAACTCGATGTACTCCATATTCTTCTCCAGCCATCGCCGGATGCTGGGGCCAATTTCGTCCAGGTGCTCCAGCACGATCGCGCCCTTCAGTTCGCTGTCAAAGGTAAGAACGGTGTTGCCGCGGAATTCTTGCATGGTGCCAACCAAGCGCCGACAGGTCGCGGCGGGCATCAGTTCGCGATGGAAAGTTTCGCCGCCAAGCGAGCGCGTGACGGCGCCATTGGAACTGATCAACCAAAGATCGAATCCCAGCTGCTTGGCGATGGGCAGGGCAAATGTGTGCCGCCTGCCGGTCACGAGGACGATTTCGATTCCGGCGGCGTGCGCCCGGCGCATCGCCCCCAGATCGCACTCGGAAATCTGAAATTGGGGGTTTAGGAGTGTGCCGTCGATATCGGTCGCCAGCAGCCGGATGGAAGGCTTGGAACAAGTCACCACAGAAATTTTAACATCTGGCGCTCCAGGATCGGCGCTGGTCATGCCTTCGGCAATCGAGCCAAGAGCGCGCTGGCCTTGCGGAACCAAGGCCGCTCGCGCCGCCGCAAATAGCCGGGCATGGTTGGCTTCTTGTCAAGAATTTTCTGTGCCCACTCACGCGCCTCTGCGTTTCGTCCTTGAGACTGCAAAAACAGCGCGTAGTGGTAGTACGTCTCCGAGATCGTCGAGATGCGTGTGGCTTCGCGAAATAGCGCATCCGCCTTCTCGTTTTGGCCGGTCTGGGCATACGCCCACGCGAGCAAGCCTTTGGCACGGTGAAAGTCATAGTCAGGATCAGACTGAACGGCCTGTTCGAGATCGGGGGCAGCGGCAGCGAAGTCTCCCAGCTCAATTTCGGCAACACCGCGGCGGTAGAACGGATCGACGTGATCCGTGCGAGAAGAAATTGCTTTGTCGTAGCACGCCCGCGCGCGGGCAAAGTCGCCGTCGTCGAGATAAAGCTGGCCGAGCTCTTCGTAGTTGCCGGCGGACGGATTGTCGAGGATGGCGCGCTCGAGTTCGTGAATTCTTTTTCGCCGCGGAAAAACCTGGAAGGAACTGCGCAGCAGCCCGGCGTCGGGAATCACTTCGACGGCGATGTACACTAACGCGCCGATCCAGTGGAACAAGATGACCCAGATCCAGAAAAAATCAGGTCGGCGGCGAATAAAGTGGACGATCGCGATAACCCGGAGCAAAATCGCCCACCACGAAAAGGCAAAGAAGAGAAACGATCCCATGTGTGAAGTCGCAATATAGCATGGCGGCGCCGCGGGTCTCCGCCACTGTGTACCAAGGCGCGGTCGTGCGGAGCGCCGTTTGTCATGCGCACTGGCTAATCATCTGGAGAGTCGCTTAGCAATTTGGCAGTAAAGATCGATGGCCTCGGCCAGCTGCCGTTTTTCGATGTACTCGCCGTCGGTGTGCGCGACGTGAATCGAGCCGGGACCGATCAGCAGTGGCTCACCCCAGTTACTGAGTCGGGGGACGTCGGTTGTAAATGCGGCGATCATGGTGGGCAGGCTGTCGATGGCGCGAAAGCGCTGGAAGGGAAGTTCGAGCGGGAAGGTGACCTGCACATCATTGCCCGCGGTCGCGAGAATTTGCCGGCGCAAATCCTCGGACGGCCCAACGAGCCGATAGAGCAAGTCGGCATGCGCGTGATCCGGAATCACATTGGGTGCGCGCCCGCCTTCGATTAACCCGATGTTCAGCGTGCATGGCCCGACTTGCGGATCAGAAGGCAAGGGCATGGCCCGCAGCCGCGCGAGCGCCGCGATCAGCTTGTCAATCGCCGACTCGCCCAGCTCAGGATACGCAGAATGCGCCATGCGCCCGGTCGCCGTCACTTCGACCCGCAGAGTCCCCTTCGAAGCCAGCGCAATGTGATTCTCCGTCGGCTCACCGTTGACCAGAAAGCGGGATCCCATTGCGTGCTCGTTGGCCACTTTTGCGCCCAGGCTGTCGCGCTCCTCACCAACTACAAACAAGAGTCCGACGAAGATGCCTTGCTGACGCAGACGCTCGGCGGCGGCAATCTGCGCCGCAATGATCCCCTTCGCGTCGCAGGATCCGCGGCCATAGATGTGATTCGTGTCTTCGGACGACGCGATGAACGGCGGAACTGTGTCCATGTGCGTGGAAAAAACGACAGCGGGATGGGGAGACTCAGGCGAAGCTGCCCAAACGTTAAACCGGTTGTCTTCGACTAGCATCTTCGTGGTCTGGTAGCCCAGGCGGCAAAGTTCTCCGTACAGATAATTCCCGACGGCAGCCTCGTTGCCGGTGATCGACTCGATATCCACGAGCTGGCGCGTGAGCGTGATGGCGTCCATGGGACGAGAATAGCAGACGACGGTTTTGCCACGGCGCTCCGGTCGCGGTTAGCCCTCGACAGCCGATCGAGTGCGGCGGCTCCGCTTTGTGTAATCTGGATATGTGATTTCCCCTAGTTCATCGATTCGATCGTTATTCATCGATGGTCCGGCGGGCCGTCTGGAAGCCTTGCTCAACGCGGGCAGCGCGACGGCAACACACGCCGCCGTGGTTTGTCATCCGCATCCGATGTTTGGCGGAACGCTGCACAATAAAGTCGTCTTCCACACCATGAAAGCGTTGAACGGGATCGGCTGTCCCGTATTGCGCTTCAATTTTCGCGGAACAGGACTCAGCCAGGGCGAGCACGATCATGGGAGTGGAGAAGTCGAGGACGTGCGCACAGCTCTGGATTGGCTCGACTGTGAGTTTCACTTGCCGCTTATTTTCGCCGGCTTTTCCTTTGGCGCTGCGGTCGGACTGCGGGCGTCGTATGCCGATGCGCGGGTGAGTGCACTGATTGGGGCGGGCACGCCAGTTATTCCTGTCGCTGCAGGGGAAGAAGAACCCCGCGTGTATACCTACGATTTCCTGCGCGATTGCGCCAAGCCGAAGTTGTTTGTGAGCGGCGCCCGGGATCAGTTCGGCCGGCGTGCGAACCTCGAGGCGCTCGTAGCCTCCATCCCGGAGCCCAAGAAGTTGGTGGTGATTGAGGGAGCAGACCATTTCTTCGAAGGGCGCCTTCGCGAGTTGCGAGAGGCGATTGAAGGGTGGTGGAGAGAGGTTGTGAGCCGGCAGGGCTAGCCACAAGCTAACGCACGATGCTGACGGTGGAGGGCCCTCTTTATAATCCCCGCATGACTGCCCCAGATCGCGACACCCAATCTCGCCAGATGCGCGAGACCGCTCGCTCCATCTTTCAGCATGCACTGGCAGAGTCCGCGATCGAAAAAGCGTTTGCTCGTCACGTGGACTGCGACCGCGGCGTGCTGCGCATCTGCGAAGATCTTTACGACTTGCACTCGTACTCGAGCGTTCTGGCTGTGTCGCTTGGCAAGGCTGGACACACCATGGTCGAGGCTCTGGCGGATCGCGTTGGGAGTTCGCTGACCGGAATTGTGGCATCGTCAGCGCAGCCTTCAGCGCAGGTTCGCGGCTTTCGCTATTTTCGCGGTGGACATCCCACGCCGAATGCGGAATCGATTCAGGCAGCAAGCGCGATCCTGCGCGCTCTGGAGACACAAAACGCATCATCGCTGGTGATTTTTATGATCAGCGGCGGGGGGTCTTCCATCGTGGAGAAGCCCATCGACGACGAGATCTCTCTCGACGATCTCGTCGCAACTTATCGCGCTCTGGTGCATTCCGGAGCTCCGATCTCCGAAATCAATGCGGTTCGCAAGCATCTTTCCGCGGTAAAAGGCGGAAGGTTGGCGCAGGCGGCGTTTCCGGCGCAGCAGGTTTCGCTGCTGGTGTCGGATGTGCCCGACAGTGCTCCTGACGCGCTGGCCTCAGGCCCCACGATGCCCGACTCGACATCGGTCGAAGATTGTTACCGCGTGGCAGAGAAGTACGCGTTGCTCGGCCAATTTCCCCAATCGACGCGCGAGCTCTTTGAGCGTCACGCACTCGAGGAAACGCCAAAAGTTGATGATCCGGCTTTCAGCCGTGCGCGCTGGTGGACGGTGTTGTCCAACCAGAGCGCCCTGGAAGCGGCCAGCGTGGCCGCCGAACACGCTGGCTTCGTCGTGCATGTGGATAATTCCTGCGACGATTGGGACTATGCACGGGCGGCCGAATATCTGCTCGATCGGGTACGAGAGTTGCAAAAACAGTGTTCTCCCGTCTGCCTGATTTCCGGGGGAGAAGTCACTGTGAAAGTGACCAACGGCGGCGTCGGCGGGCGCAATCAACAATTCGCCCTAGCGTGCGCGGAGAAGATCGCCGGCCAACACATAACCGTGCTCAGTGCCGGCACCGACGGGATCGACGGGAACAGTCCGGCCGCGGGGGCAGTTGTCGATGGAAGTACGGTAGATCGTGCGCGCGCGCGCGGCCTCTCAGCACAGGCGGCACTGGAGCGATTTGATGCGTATACCTTTTTCCACGCTCTGGGCGACGCGATTGAAATCGGACCAACCGGGAACAACGTACGCGATTTACGGATTCTGCTCGCGTACTGACAGCGCGTGTACCGAAAGGAAGAGCGAAGGAAGAACCGGCAACCAAGAAACCACGCCGCTTCTTCACTTCGCTCAAAACCGCAAAGGCCGCGTTGCCCGCTACGCGGTCTTCTGCATCTGCTCAGCTTTCATCTGATCCATCTTGGTGCAGGCCTCATCCATGGCGCGTTTCATTTCATCGGCGGACATGTCCCTGACGTGTGTGCCAATGGACCATTTGTGGCCGAAGGGATCTTTCAGTTTGCCGTAGCGGTCGCCCCAGAACTGATCGGCGACCGGCATTTCTACTTCCGCGCCGGCCTTGACGGCACGATCGAACGCAGCATCCACGCCATCGAGATAGATGTGCAGGCCGCTGGATGAGCCGCCAATCGCCTGCGGGGAGAGGCAGCCGAATTCGGGGTACTCGTCGCCCAGCATGATGATGGAGTCGCCGATCATCAACTCAGCGTGCATGACTTTGCCATCCGGGCCTTTCGCCACGCCGCGTTCTTTGGCGCCGAACGCCTCCTTGTAGAACTCGATCGCGCGGGCCGCATCGCGAACCGTGAGAAAAGGTGTGAGAGTGTGGTAACCGTCGGGAACGGGCTTTACAGCCATAGGACCTCCTCGGGGAGAAAATTTAGCGAAGGAAGTCTACACCAAGAAGGCCACGGGAATTGTAAAAAGAGAGTTAACGCGTGGTTGCGTCGAAAACAAGGGGTGAAAGGGCCGATTTGAGGGTCGAGCATCGAAGACCGGCTAGAAAAACCGGGTTACGCCCTCTTCCAGCACCACGACCCGATCCTTGATGCCAGCGGCGCGGGCTTCCTTTTCCAGCAATTGCAACGGTTCGTCCACCGGCTCGTGGGAAAGCCGGAACGTGCCGTAGTGCATCGGGACCATCCAGCGCGACTTGAGATCGAGGAAAGCGCGCGTGGCGTCGCCCGGATCAGCGTGCACGTTGCGGAATTGCGGCGGATTGTAGGCTCCGATCGGCAGCAGCGCTAGCTCGGGAGAGAGACGCCGGCCGATCTCGCGAAAGCCAGCGAAATACGCGGTGTCGCCGGCATGATAGACGGAATGCTTGCCCGCTCGCAGCACGAAGCCGCCGTAGCCGCGATGCGAATCCTTCAGAATGCGAGCGCCCCAGTGCCGCGACGGAACGTGCGTGACCAGCAGGTTGCGGTGCCGTGAGCTCTTCCACCAGTCGAGTTCGATGATTTCGGAAAAACCAAGGTCGGCGACAAGATCCGAAACATGCGTTGGCACAATGATCGCCGGCGCCACCCCGCGTGTGCGCAAATTATTCTGCACGATCGCGCGCAGCGACGGCCGGTGCAGGTGGTCGAAGTGAGCGTGCGATACCAGCACTAGATCGATCGCCGGGAGGTCAGCGACGCGCAAGCCGGGACGGCGAAGACGCTTCAGTACAAAGAGCCACCGCGCAAAGTTGGGATCGATGACCACGTTCTGCCCGCCGATTTGCACAAAGAAACTCGCATGACCAATGAATGTGACGCCAAGCTCGCCGTTGGTGGCCAGGCGAGGCTTGTGGGTTTGGCCGTAGCGCGGAGTCACTGCCGAGTGCCGCACCAGACGTCCAAATTGGGTGGCGCGCTTGCGGAGGGCCGGATTGCGAAGGGTCTGTTTGATCATCCTGCTATGAAGCCTGGTGTTCTAAATCTGGTTTTCGAGTGATGCTCTCAATTCGAGCGAGGTGTCAGCCTCCTCGATACTAGTCTTGAAGCCAACGGCACGCAGAGTAATTAGCTCGATGCCGACATCTTTTTAATGATGTCTTGAATATGCTTATTTCAGATTTTAGATGACCAAGTGGGCTGCTGTGCTGCTTTTTCGTTTGGGGCACAACACTGGGGTAACGTTGCCTTTTAAAAAACTTTACAAAAGCGAACCCAACAAGGTTCCACTGTACTGCTCCACCTCTGGGTCGCTTGGAATGTGACTAGCAGGTAGTGGGGTTATGGCGTGGACACCACTACCTGACTAGCACATCCGCTTGACCTTGATCGCGCCCTCATATCTAATCCGAGAGCGTTGTTTTTCGGCGTTCTTGAGAACCGAAGGAGAAGTTTCGAATGCGAGTGGCATTTCTGGGGTTGGGAATTATGGGCCAGGCGATGGCGGCGAACCTGGTCAAGGCGGGTCACGAAGTCACAGTCTGGAACCGCACGCCGGGCAAAGTGGTGGAAGGCGCGGCGGTCGCCCAGACGCCGGCAGCCGCAGCACAGGGCGCGGAAGTGGTGTGGATGTGCGTTTCCGACACCAACGCGGTCGAGAGCGTGATCTTTGGTGGCGATGGCGTGGAAGCGGTGCTCAGCGAAGGCATGATCATCGCCGATTCGAGCACGATTTCTCCTGCGGCCACGGTGAAATTCGCGGAACGCGTGGCTTCCAAAGGAGTGGCTTGGGTGGACGCACCGATGACCGGATCGAAAATTGGCGCGCGCGATGGGACGCTCGTATTTATCGTCGGCGGAGCGGAAGCGCCTGTCGAAAGGCTTAAGCCCCTGTTCGCGGCAATGGGAAAGAAAATTTTCCGCATGGGCGACACTGGTAAAGGCCAGGCGACCAAGCTCGCGATGAATCTGCAGATTGCGATGATCTATGAGGGTTTCGCCGAGGCGCTCACCCTGGCCACCAAGCTTGGAGTGGACCCGCAACAATTGCTGTCCCTGATCGATGCCACCATGGTGCGGTCAGGCGTTGTCGACTACAAGGGGCCGTTTATTCTGCAGCGCGACTTCACGCCGAACTTTCCCTTGCGGCTGATGCACAAAGACATCAAGCTGACGCTCGAGGCCGCGAAAGAGGCTCGCGTGAAGCTGCCGGGTCTTGAAACCGTGGAAGAGATCTATGAGATGGCGACTGAAGACGGGCACAAGGATTTGGATTACGCGGCCACTCTGACGCTCCTCGAAAAATGGGCTGGAGTGCAGGTGAAGGGAAAAGCAGCGTAAACTCCGCCCTCTAACGAATTTCACAACACTAGGACTCGTCCGTCAGATCAATCCTGCAGAACTCTGGCCAGCACATCGTGATCCACATTTCCGCCTGTGATGACCAGGCCCAAGCGCTTGCCTGTCAGCATATGTTTTTCCTTCAGAGCCGCCGCGAGCCCAGCGGCGCCCGCTCCCTCAGCGACGTTATGCGTGTCGGTGAAGCAAATTTTCATTGCCTGGCCGATTTCTTTCTCGCTTACCTGGACAATGTGATCCACATTCTGCAAAACCACAGCCAGTGACTCATCGTCGGGAACGCGGCACGCCATTCCATCGGCCAGTAACGTTGTGACGGGGGCCGCGATCTTGCGTCCGGCCTCAAACGACAGGGCATAGGCCGGCGCGCCTTCGGCCACGACGCCGATGATCTTCGTTTTGAGATTCAATCCGTTGCGAACCGCCGCGCAGGAACAGATGCCGGAGCCCTGGCCGATGGGCACATATACGACGTCGAGATTTGACACCGCAGAGAAAAACTCCAGCCAGTAGGTGGCTACGCCCTTGACGATGTCGCGGTGATAGGACGGCACAAAGTGCCAGCCGCGCTCGTGGGC
>JASHPH010000327.1 GCA_030038255.1 Candidatus Sulfotelmatobacter sp.
CCAAGCCCCTGGAGCCACCCCTGCCACCCTCGTATGGGGTCGAGATCGGACAACAGGGTCTGTTGTCGGGACCGCTTAGATTACATTTCCGCGCTGGCAGCCACGCACGGCGATTTGGGCGGAGCCGCCGAGTGGACCTGCCATTAGGCCCCTGTGGCCATGTTTGACCATCAAACTTGCCGGTCCCACGCCTGGATGCTCGCCCTCACACCCAGCAAGTGTTCACGATTTGTTCCGGCTGCGCCCAGCAAAAAGAGGGCGCCAATCGCTCGGCGCCCTCTAACTCAAGAGAAAGGCTCAGCCCCACAGGAATGTGTGGACTCGCGGGGCGTAGTGAATGATCTCGGCGATTAAGAGCGCCAGGGTGAGGAGGAAGAAGAAAGCGACTGTGCGCATGGTTGCGACCTCAACGGAATGAAACGATCAAGTCTCGACGCTTTGGCGCTCCATCTGGACGCCATCCACCTGCCCGTCTCGGGTCCGCGACCCTTGTCTCGGCGCTAATGTGCGAGTGTGTGATGTTCGATCGCACGAGTTCGGGTCGGACGTTGAACAAGAGAACACCATTGAAACCACGCCAGAATGCGTCGCGGACAGCTTGAGGCACTTGATCTTCACGCATGAGGCTCTCCGAGAGAAGCGAGTGGGGGATTGCTCCCCCACTCTCGAGTGTCACAGGCCGAGTTCCTCGGCTCCGCCCTGCGCCGGAGCAGCCTTCGCCGCCGCCTCCGCCGCCTTCCGCTTGCGAGCCGCTTCGGCAACGGCCTTCTCCGCTTCGCGCTTGTAGCGCTCGCCATTCTTGGCGATCTTGTTGGCGACCATCTGCGCCATCGTCCGCGTGTGCTCTTGCGGCGTTCCGGCGAGGAATGTGATAGTCTCGTCGCCCTTGGGCGCCTTCAGGTTGTGCGCCTTGAGGGTATTGATCACGTCGACTCGTGCGAGGCGAGCAATCTCGGTCTCCACCGGGTCAAGCCTCGGGCCGGCGACACGCGTGCCGAGCTTGCCTTCGTCGAGATCCTTGAGAGCCTCGGCGCGTGCGGCCGCTTCCCAGGTCTTGATCTGCTCCGGATTGGCGGCGCGGAACGCCTGCACTTCGTCTTTCGTGACCGACTCGACTTTGCGCGTCGAGCCATCGGCACCCTTCGGACTCGCAGCAACCACCGCGCCGCGGATCTTGGACACAACCTTGGAGGCTTGTTCGTTGCCGAGGAGGTGTGCGAAGCCACGGGTGGCGAGGGCGATCTGACTTACGAGCGGGAGGGTGTTGAAGTCGCGGGTGATATCGGTTCCGAATGTCAAAGCGTGGGTCATGGTGTGCGATCCTTCTGAGTGTAACTGCCGATCATTTGGACTCGTCAGGCGGAGCCTTACTCCGCGACCGCGCTAGAAGCGCGCGGTTTCGTCCTTCTCTTGTGCGATGAAAGAGCCAGCCGATGTCCAAGCGAGTCCCATGCTTGGTTTGCGATCGAGTCGGGAAGGGTTCAAACTTGCGGGGAAGATGGCGATGGCGCGTCCATGTTCATCGGTCACGGTATAGCCGCGCGGTGCGGGCGGATATGAACGGGTGATGCGCATTGCCTTGGTCCCTTCGTTGTGTTCGTTGATCATGAGAAGATTGTACTCGCACTCGGCGCGTTTGGCTATGGGCTTGACGCCAAGTAGTGATCACACTTTCGTGATTACGACTATGGGCTCGCCCGGATTGTCAGTGACCCCAACAATGAGGCAGTGAAGTAATTAGGTAATTACCTAATTACCCCAGTACCAAACCGAGCCGCGAACTCATGGGGTGTGACATATCTAGCACTGTGGCGCTGATTGTCAGTGCAGCTGATAATCAGTGGGGGGACTGGCCCTTGACAAGGCGCGTGATCAACGATCGCGACCCTCCTTGCCAAAATTCACCAAAACACCCCAGCCATTCTGCCGAAGGCCCCTGCCCCCACCTTCGGCCCGCGGCGCTACCACCACCAACTTGTCCCCCATGACCTTATAGTGCGACCCTCGGTGGCGGAAGCCCTACATAGGGCTCGCTTCAAGGCCAACTCACAGGAGTGAACTCATTATGCGCAGTCTCATCCTCGCCGGCGCTTTTCTCGCCGCACTCGCGGGCGCCGCACACGCCCAGACCGTTCAAGTGGCGGAGCCCACAATCTACCTCGACCCCGTCCACACCGCGACATTCGTCCCAGAGCTCCTCGGTTCCGGCAATCTCTTCGGCGCCGCAGCGATCCTACAAACCCAGCCACCCGCCACGGTGAACAGCAACAACAACAACGTCGCGAATGTGGCGCTGAATGCCAACGGCTCAGTGCTGGTGACACCGACCGGGCTGGGGACGGCCACTATCACCTTCACGGTGCAATCGCTCAACAGCCCGACGACCTACAACGAGATCTTTCCGGTGGTGGTGAGCGAGGTCTCGGTCTCCCCGATCACGATTCTCGGCAACCCCTGACACCCGGCGACTGACAGAAGGAGCGCGACGAACATGGATCCAACAGTGGAGAGTGAGCGTCGCGCTCCAGTTCAGGAGTTCGAGCTCGAAACGAGGGAGCGAGATGCGGAAGATCGGAAAAGACAGCGCGCTTTAGTGCGACTCCTCTGCGGGCTC
>JASHPH010000328.1 GCA_030038255.1 Candidatus Sulfotelmatobacter sp.
GCGCCGGATGGCTAGCAGAGTCAGATCGTCCTGCGGCGGGCCGCCGCCGACGAAGCCGTGCAGATCCTGCAAACAGGAAGCGACCAACTCAGCGGGTGCGTGCGCAGCATGCTGGCGCACTAGGCGCGTCACGCGGTCCACGCCGTATTCATCCTCTTCGCTGGCGCCGCGGGCTTCCGAAAGGCCATCGGTAAAAAGGAACAATGCGTCTCCAGGTTCCAACTGCAGCCGCGTGGCAGAGAACTCCCCTGCATAGAACATTCCTATCGGCAAACCCGTAGATTCGACGCGCAGCACGCCGCCCCGCCCGACTACGATCGCCGGTAAGTGGCCGGCATTGTGGATCTCGACTTCGCCGTTGGATTTGGCTTGGCCGCAAACCAGCGTCGCGTACTGGCCGGCCAGGGCGCTTTCGCAGAAGACACGATTCGCTCGCGTGACGATCTGCCCGAGCGGCAGAGACATTCCGCTCAGACTGCGGAACAAGGCGTGCAGGTGCGTCATCAGCATCGACGCAGCCACGCCTTTGCCGGATACGTCCCCAAGCGCGAAGAAAAGTTGTCCCTCGGACGGGATCAGGTCGCAGTAGTCGCCGCTGACAGGGCCGGCGGGCGCGTAGTGATAGCTCGTGTCCCAGCCACCAGCAGAGAGTCCTGCTTGAGGCAGCAACTTGCGCTGTATCTCGGACGCCAGGTCCAGATCGCGCTGCAGCGCGGCGCGTTGCAGTTCGGTCAAATGATCCAGGCAATAGCGCACCAGAGGATCAGAGAGCAAACGATCCTGTTCGACCGGATCGTGGCACGTCTCGCACAGGCCGTAGCTGCCCTTGGCCATGCGTTCCAGTGCCGAATCCACTTCTCGCAGTAGGCTGGCCAGGCCAGCGTTTTGTGGCGCGAGCGCGATCGCCTCTGCCAGGCGCCGCTTACGCTCCTCGAGTTGCGTGTGCAGGAAGGAAATTTCCAGGGTAGCCATGACGACCTCCCCAAACACTGAAGACGCTAACGTCTTAGATTAGGCAACCCGGTTTTCGATGCGCCTATTTCGAAAGGTGAGGGCTTCTATTTTCGGTGCGGCTGCGTGCCCATCGCATATTCGGTGAGAGGGCCGAAGCGTTTCTTTTCCGCATACAAGCGCCAGCGCCGGAACACGATGCGTAGGCTGGCCATCACCGGAATCGACAAGTAAATCCCCAGGATGCCCGCGATTTCACCTCCGGCCATCACGCCGAAGATGGCGGCGAGAGGATGCAGCTCCATGCTCTCTCCCATGATGCGCGGAGAAGAAACATAGTCCTGGACCAGGCGCCACACGACCAGGAAGACGACCAGCGCCGCCCAGTGCGGATAGCTGGTAAGCAAGGCCACGATGACGATTATGATCCCGGCGGCCAGCGGCCCGACCACGGGGATGAACTCGAGCAATCCCCCCATCGTGCCCAGAACCAGAGAGTAAGGAACACCCATCATCCACAGAACCGCGGAATAAACGACCAGGCTGAGTCCCGCCAGAATCAGCTGCGCGCGAATGAAGTGGGCTAGCATATGGTTCAGATCGTTGAGGACGTTCTCGAAAAACTCGCGCTGCGGCCGCGACTGGATGGTGGAGAGCAGAACATCGCTGAACGATCGGCCATCCTTCAAGAAGAAAATCGCGAGCAACGGCACCACGATGAACAGCCATGCCTGTTTGGCGACGTCGGCCACGCGAAGTCCGATCCGCTGCGCCAGTTGCGTGATTTCGTCTCTATGACTCACCAGAAATGACTGCACCAGCTCAGTGCTCTTTTCGTTCCAGCCATGTTCCTGACCCAGTTGCCGGGCGAGCTGGCCGGAGCTGAGTTGGGAAAGTAGCGTCGGCAGCGACTGGCCCAAGTGTGCGCCTTCGCGCGTTACCTTGGGACCGACAACGACGAAGAAGACGACCACCAGTGCCAGCAGCAGGGTGTAAATCGCGGCGATAGCGCGGCCTCGGCCCTTAAGCACACGTTCCAGGTGGCTGACCATGGGACTCATCAGGTAAGCGAAAAAAATGGCGAACAGGAAGGCGATCAGAGTGTCGCGGGTGAGATACAGAAATCCTAGGCCGAGTGCAAACAGCAGCACCGTGACGAGAATCCGTGCCGTACGTGAGTCAGCCAGCTGCAATCAGGTTTTCCCAGAACAGTTTTAATCCCGTGGCGGGAGCAGCGCCGCGTCAGTCCCGGACGACTTCCGTGTTGTCCGCGGGAATCGACACGCGCACGAGCTTGAACTGATCGCCGTCGTCTACCCAGACCGCCCAGTCAAAGCTTTCACCGCTCAGGTTCAGCCGCAGCAGTTCGCGATCGCTGCCGTGGAAATTGACCTTTTCCCTTCCCACGACTTGCACGCGAACGCTCATGGAGGTGCGATCCTGAGGCACGACCGTGCCGAACTCAACCGGGCCTTGCTGACACTTGAACTCCGAACCCTCGGTCTTGCAGTCGGCGGCAAGGTAGCGCCAGAGCAGGATTTCGCGGTGCACGAAGAAGTTGTTGTCGAGGATGAGCGATGTGCTCGGCATGAGAAAAGATTGTTCAGCCGCCTTGCTGGATGCGCTGGTCGTGATCTTCTCGATCAGAAAATCGTTGTTGGGGAAAACCGTGATCGAACCGCCCGATGCCTGGCTCCATTCATAGCGAACCAACTCGCCGGCATTGGTGATGTGCAGCTCCGACTTCTGAACGACCGCGGAGGTCGCAGCCTCTTTGAGTTGCGCCTTGATCACGCTGGTGGCCGCATCCTCCTGCGCGATGGTGAAGCTCTCGGTGATGACGCGCTGTCCCTTGACGAATACGCCGAACGACCCTGAATCGACGACTTTTGACTGCGGCTTGCCTTGATCTTTTTTGTCTGCGTTCGGATCCCGAGCGAACGCGGACAGGGAAGCGACCAGCAGAAAGCTGGCGGTCCAGCGCATTGCAGTTTCAAACTTCACCTAACTTCTCCTTCTTGTGCGAAAACCTATCGTTTCCACAATCTCGGTCGCAATGGCCTTGACCGAGCGCCCGGCGGTGTCGATGGTCAGCGATGCCTGCAGGTAGCCGCTGCGCCGCGCTTCGTATAGCTTGCGAAATTCGTCGACGCTTCGCAGTAGCGGACGTTCGGCTCCCGCTTCCTCAGCCTGGCGGCAGCATCGGCGCCACAACTCTTCCACTGGCGCGTCGAGAAAAATCACCGGCAAGCCGGCGTTTTTCAGCGCTGCGGCATTCTGCTCCTGCACGAATACTCCGCCGCCCAGGGCTAGAACCTTTGTGGCTCCGTCGCGCATTTCCGCCAGCACTTCTTCGAGAGCTGCGTTTTCCGCCCGCCGGAAGGCCGCTTCCCCGGAGGTCCGGAAAATCTCCGCGATGCTGCGCCCTTCGCGCCGCTCGATACAGTCGTCGAGATCCTCGAAATCGCAATCCAGCCGTTCGCCCAAAGCCCGGCCAACACTGCTCTTGCCCGCGCCCATGAAGCCGACGAGACAAACACCGGCAACGTCCGCAACCCGCCCGGGCGCGACACCAGCCCCTTTTCCCGCGGCGCCAGGTTTGCGAGAACGCTGCTTCAAACGTGTCTTTTTATTGCGATTGCTGTTTTACGTTGCGTTTTCTGAGGTGGATTTTACCACTGAAGCTACGGAGAACTACCGTGGATGAGGATGCCGCCCGGCCCATGGTACCCACGAAGGCACTTCCCTGTTTCACGATGAACGAGGAGTGTGGCTTGGGTTGCAACGGAATGTCGTCGTGAACTTCGCCGCGCACCGAGCGCGCGCTCACGTCGGCGGAGGTGGATTCCGGGACGATTGCCTCAATGTCCCCGCTATGGCTGGTCAGCCGATAGAGACCGCCGCTGCCGAAGTCGCCGGTATAGTTGATGCGGCCACTGGTGGAAATCACCTGAACCAGGGGCCCGGTCACACTGTTCAGCGTGACGTCGCCGCTCAGCGAATCGACTTCCACATGACCGTCCTGCACGTTGGTGAGAGTGACCGCACCGTTCAAGGTTTTCACGTGCACGTGTGCGTCGCTCACGTCGCGGACGTCGACGGCGGCGTTGGCGCCCTCAAGCGTCACATCACCGCTCAGGCGCTCGGCATGTAGTGGGCCGGTGGTGGAGTGCAGCGTGACGCTGGCGTCGGCGGGCACAAAAATCTCGTAGTCTACGCGGCCGGATTCGATATCGGCGCCGGGCAGAAGATGCGATTGCACGTCAACGTGATTTCCGGACTGATTGTTGTCAACTTCTACTTTGTCAGAGTGGGTGAGCGCGCTGACCACCACCACGCTCCCCGTCGAAGGCTTGACGGAAATCGAGCCGTAGGGATTGTTGACCGAAACGCCGGCCTTGGCGCCGACGTTGAAGCGATATTCCTTGCGGCTTTCGGCGATCAGCGATCCCATCATTACTGCGCCGATCACCATGGCAATCCTGACTGCACGCCGGCTCATAAGAAGTCCCCGAAGTCCCTACATTACGGCAGAGAACGATCCATCGCCAAGTCAAAAAGCATGGCCTTCTGCTGACAGGCCTCCAGCAGGGAGCGCCGGGCTTCATCGTCGCTGGGATCGTCGGCTACGCTGCTCTTGGCGTCGCGAATGTACTCGTTGACGCGGCGCAGGTTATCCGCATACTGTGCCTGAGTTTCGGCCGGAAGTTCCGATACTTCCTGCAACAGGTCGTCGTCGTTCAGGCCGGCGATGGCTGTGTCGGAAACATCCGCGGCAACTCCTGAGAGGACGGCAGGAGCGGTGTTGTTGCTCGCGAGTTGCCCGGACCGGGACTGCTGGCGCACATAAACACCCGCTGCGATAACCAGGACCGCCGCGACAGGAGCCAGCCAGCGTGTCCATCTCCATGAGCTGCTGAACGAAGGAATGAGCGAACGGCTTGGGCGCGGCGGGCGGATCAATCCCTCCCGCCGCAGCGCGATTTCAATCGAATTCCACACGCGCGGACTCGGTTCGTCCGCGGCCTGGAGCATCTTCGCCGAAGCGGCGATCACCTTCATTTCCGCAAGCAGAGCCGAGCACTGCGGACAGGTTTTCAAATGAGCCTGCTGTTCGGCCTTGCTGCCGTCTCCGCTGTCCACCAAGCTCTTTTGCAGCTCAACGCAATTCATACTGCTCTCCCCAAGCCTCTGCTGAATCAGTGCAATTTCGCTTCCAATCAGCTTGCAGCCTTTGCGCCTCTGCCAACGTTACCGCCGTGTCCAGTCTGAAAGCTGGCTCAATTCCTTCTTACCGTTCTTGCTTCTCAGAATCTTCGACCTTTTCGGCTCGATTCATCTTGAGCAGCTCGCGCAGCTTCATGCGTGCCTTGTGCAACTGCGACTTGCTGTTGCCGATCGAGCACCCCACGATTTCGGCTATCTCATTATGCTCGTAACCTTCCACATCGTGGAGCACAAAAATCGTGCGGTAGCCGGGAGGCAGATCGCTCACCGCCTTCTGTAACTGCATCCGGTCAATGGATCCAGCTAACGCCAGGTCTTGCGCCCCGAAATCTTTCCTCGGGAAATCGTCCTCGCTGCCTTGCGTGGTCTCTTCGAGCGAGACTGCAGGCAGGTTTTTCTTTCTCAGGTGCATTAGAACCACGTTCACCGACAACCGATGCAGCCAGGTCGAAAACGCCGATTCGCCGCGGAAGGTCCCAATCTTGCGGTAGAGCTGCAGGAACGCCTCCTGCGTCAGATCCTCCGCCTCGGCAGTGTTCGCCGTCATGCGCAGACAAAGCGAGTACACGCGCCGCTTATGCCGGTCATAGAGAGCCTGAAAGGCTTCCTGGCTGCCTTCTTTGGCTTTCTCAATGGCCTCGGCTTCGCTGAGCTCGCTGCTCGATTGCTGTCGTGCTTGTGGCTCTCGGTCGGTCAAGTTGCCTTTTCCGGCCGCACTCCGTCAGATGCGGCTAACTATCTTTACGTTGTATGGCTTGCGGGCGGTCTGCTGGGCACGAAAGTAATCCTCATCTTCCGAATATAGGAGCCATTCTACAGAACTTTGGATTCGCGAACTCTGTGCCATGAGCTTGAAAATCCTTTGCTCGCTGTCGGTTGAACGCCCCTGTACTAACTACTTGAACCCGATTCTGAATTTAGAGTCGCAATCTTCGGAAATTGGTAATTTTTCCGGCCGCTAAGCTGCGCTCTTCGCGGTTGTGATCGTCTCCAGCCCATGCGCGTGCGGTCCGGTTTCGCGGAGGCGCAGCAGAATCGACAGCGTCATTCCGACGAACCCGAGCAGCGAGAAGATCCACATGCCCAGAGCATATCCCCTGGGGTTGTCCAAGCCGGCATGGGAATAATCATTGGCCCAGCCGATGAGCAGGTTCAGCAGAAAGAAGCCAATCTGCTGGCAGAGCGTCATAAGTGCATACGCCGTGCCCAGGCGCGACTGTTCCACGATATAGGCGACCGAAGGCCACATAACGGCAGGAATGAGTGAGAAGGAGATGCCCATCAGGGATACCGGAAGGAACAGCGAAATGTTGGTGTAGGCCATCATCAGGTAAACCGGCATCAGTAGGAGCGACCCAAACATCATGAACCACGCCCGCTTGCCCACCTTGTCGACCAGCAGGCCAAACAGCGGGGTAGCGATCATGGCCGAGAAGGGAAGCAGGCTGTTGAAGAACCCCGCCTTTTCATGGGACAACACCCTCATGGCTTCAGACGCAGCCACCCCGCCGTGGGTGGCAAGAATCTTGTTGGTGAAAAAATCGATGGCGAAGGTGCGGAAGGGAAAGATCGCTGAATAGAAAGTGAAGCAAAGCCCAACGACCAACCAATAGGATCGGTCATAGCGAAAGATTCCGCGAAACTCAAGCTTGTCGACCTCCCCGGCCTTGCCGAGTTCATACCTACCTTCCGCGCTGGTCTCGAGCAGCCAGTAAACAAGCGAGGTAGCTACGCTGAGCGCGCCGGCACCGACCGCCAGCAACAGCGGTCCGCGCCAGCTCGGCGGCCCTGCCGAGCCTTCGGGATAAAACACGGCATGAGCCCAGGTTGGGGAGTTGTCAGCGGCAACCGAGGCGAGGCGGGCGATGGTCAGGTTGATGCCGAAGGCGAAGCTGAGTTCTTTCCCCCGAAACCACTTGGCCAGTGCGGTGGTCACGGCCACGATCATCGACTCGGCGCCCAGGCCCAACACTGTGCGCCCAGCGATCATCAACTGGGCTTCGCCGCGGGTCGCGGTTAGCATGGCGCCGAGCAGGCACAGAGCGGCAAAGGTGGCGATCGATTTCTTTGTCCCGATGCGGTCAATAATGATGCCACCGATCAACAGTGTCGCCACCGCTGCAACGCTATAGCTGGCGTTGAGCCATCCGAACTGGGTGGCGGAGAAGCCCAGGTGATCGATGAAGATTCGCTCAAGCGGGTTAATGCTGTCGTAGATGTAGTAATTGCCTCCCATGGCTACGCTGACGAAGATCAGCACCGCCCAGCGGTAGGGCACGGGAGGTTCAGGACGAGTGGTTTCCGGCATTCGGACTCTCTTCCCGCAAGATTGGACTCCTGTAATTGCGAAGAAAGGAGATTAGCAGAGTTCATCGCTGAGCGGGGAGAGCCGGATGGTGGGTAGTGGGCTACTTTGACTTAGCCCACTACCGGATGGTGGCAGAGCTGCTGGACTCCACATCGGGGCGCACTGTCGCGCCTCTCATTGGCCAGAATGCCATACAGAAATTCAGCTTCCCACGTATCGCGCGTAGAGGCTGCGCGCGACGGCGGTGTCGGTGGTGCCCTTGATGATGGCGCGGCCGTCTGGGAAGAGAGTGATCTCGTAAGGTTCGCGCCAGAATTTCAGAACGAAATCGTTGTGCCGAACCATGCCATGGGGCTGAAGCCGCCGCTCCAGTTCGGCAAAATCGATCGGCCGCTGGCGCTCATGGATTTGCACGGAATTTCTGCCGCACAGGGTAATATGTGGCCGTCCTTCGCCTGCCAGATGGACGAAATCGCGCTGGCCACAGGCGCGGCAGCCGGGCCGGGGCCTGGCGGCAGAGATTTCGGCCTGCTCGTTGGTCCACACGTCAAACGAAAGCAGCGTATCGCGCAGATGGTTTTCAGCGGCTCGGCGCTTCAACGCTGCCATAGGCGAGTCTTTCTCATCTTCAATCCCTGAAGGCATGCTGACCAGTAATTTCAGCGCCTCGGTCGCTGCAATCGATGCCACCAGATTCACGGCTGAATTCAGGATGCCCGAAGTCTCGCAGGTTTCGACCATTCCTCGTGGCGAGTCGGGGAAAATGCAGGCTAGACAGGCGGTCTCTCCCGGAAGGACATTCAATGTGACCCCGTAACTTCCCACCGAGGCGGAGTAAATCCACGGCCGGGCACGCTCCACGGTGAAGTCGTTGATCAGATAGCGAGTCTCGAAGTTGTCGGTGCCGTCCAGGATCAGATCTATTCCTTCGAGCAGAGCTTCAATGTTGGCCGGGACCAGGTCGTCGACTTTCGGCTCCACAACAATTTGAGAATTGAACGACGCGATCTTGCGTGCGGCAGCGATGGCTTTCGGCAGGGATTCCGCCGCATCCTGCTCGTCGAACAGACATTGTCGCTGCAGGTTGCTGGGCTCGACGTAGTCGCGGTCGATGATGCGGAGTGTGCCCACGCCGGCGCGAGCCAGCAATCCGGCCAGCGCCGATCCGGTTGCGCCGCAGCCAACAATCGCTACGCGGGCGACCGCGAGCTTCCGCTGGCCCTCGGCGCCGATGCCGCGAAACAAGATTTGCCGCGAATACCGCGTGTCGCTTTCAGCCAAATCGCTTGTTCTCTGCGGAAAGCCGCCGGACGCCTTGCCGTGCCCGGCGGATCCATCGCCAGCTGATTGTTGCCTGGTAGGATTTCCTGCTCTCGCTTCTTCTTCCCGTGCCAAAGAGGTCACCAGTCCGATGCCGTAAAACCTTTATTATAAAAGGCAGAGTGGTGGATGACGGCCTGTTTGCGGCGAGAATGCGGTGAAATGACGACGGAGCAACGGCGGACGGCCGCGTACCCATCGAACTTCAGATAGCACTAAAACTCAAGGACCCTGTTTGCCACGACGGTACACGACATGTGCGATGAGCCTGCTACTCTCTGCTGTTTTATCGCCCCTGGCGGCAGCGCAGCAGACGACCGGATCCGCGCCAGCCGACACCCCAAAGGGCGCCGCCCCGCAGACAGCGCAGGAAGCGCCGGAGAAGCCGCAGCAGGCGAAGGAACCGCCTCCACAAAGTAGCCGGCCTCAACCGCCGCCAGAAGGCGCGCTCCGGTATGAGGGGAAGACGGTGAAGTCCATCGAGATTCCCTGCGCTCCGGAGCGCTACCGTGCCCACCTGCTCGATTTGCTGCCCCAGAAAATTGGCACGCCCATGGATCGCGATCAAGTTCGCGACAGCCTGCGCACGCTCTACGCCACCGGGCGCTTCGCCGACATCCAGGCGGAAGTCGCTCCCTCGGGTGATGAGGTTGTGCTGACCTTCACCACCTCGCCGAATTTCTTTATCGGAGCCGTTGACGTTGAAGGCGCTCCCGCACGGCCGGCCCCCAACCAGATCATCAACGCCGCAAAATTCCAGCTGGGGGAGCTTTACACGCAAGACAAGCTTAACCGCGCTCTCGAAAACGTCCGCCAGTTGATGCAAGAGGATGGTTACTACCGGGCACGAGTCACCGCTGAGAGCACCAAGAACGCTTCCACCCAGCAGGCGGACATTCTCTTCCACATCACAGCTAGCGAGCAGGCACACGTGGGCGAAGTGAAGGTGACCGGCAGCTCAAAACTCTCGCCCGGTAATGTGGAGAGCATCGCGCACCTGAGTCACGGCGATCGGGTGACTTCCGCCCGGATACGGTCTGCTCTCCAGCGCCTGCGCAAGCGATTTCAGAAGCAGAGCCGCGTTCTGGCGCAGGTTTCGAGCGAGCAGGAATACCGGCCCGAAACCAACACCGTCGATTTCGCCTTTCAGATCGACCCCGGACCCGTGGTGGTGATCTACGCCCAGGGGTTTCACATCAGCAAGGGCGTGATGAAGAAGGAGATCCCGGTCTACGAGGAGAATGCCGTTGACGAGGACCTGCTGAATGAGGGCCAGCGCAACCTGCTCGAATATCTACAGACCCGCGGTCACTTCGACGCCAAGGTGGAGTATCACAAAGAAAGCGACGCCCAGACGTTTCGCGTGATCTACCAGATCGATCCCGGGCCGATGCACAAACTGGTGCTGGTGGAGATCACGGGGAACAAAGAGTTCCTCGACACCGCCAAGCTAAAGTCCTACTTGCAGATTCAGCCGGCAACACGATTTGTGAGCCGCGGACGCTTCAGCGGTGCGTTGCTCGACAGTGACGTGGCGACCTTAACCGGACTCTACCGCGCCAACGGTTTTCGCCAAGTCCGAATCGAAAGCAAGGTCGACGACAATTACCGCGGGGTGCAAAACCGGCTGGCGGTGCACATTAACATTGAAGAGGGCCCGCGCACGCGTCTGGGTCAAGTGGAGGTCATGGGCAACCAGAAAATCCCGACCGACGCACTGCCGGAATTAAGCACGCAAAGGGGCCAGCCTTACTCCGAGCAAGAACTGGCCGGCGACCGCGAACGAATCCTCAACTTTTACTTCAATAGCGGATTTCCCAATGCAACGCTCGAAATCACCACCAAAGCCGGAGCCCAGCCCAACCAGGAAGACGTCACCTTCACCATCGACGAGGGTGAGCGCTTCACGGTGAATCAGGTGATGGTCGGGGGCACAGAACACACGCGCGATTACGTGGTCGATCGCGAGGTGCAGGCGAAGGGAGGCCAACCCCTCAGCCAGCAAGATCTTCTCGACACGCAGACTCGCCTGTATAACCTGGGCATCTTCAGCCAGGTCGATACCGGCGTGCAGAATCCGGAAGGCACAGATCCCCAAAAGAACGTCTTGGTGCAGGTGCAGGAGGCCAAACGCTACACCTTCACTTACGGCGGCGGGCTGGAATTCGAGACCGGTCTACCAGCGGGCGCGAGTTCTCCCACAGGCTCGACCGGGGTAAGCCCGCGGGTCGAATTCGATGTGACCCGGCTCAATCTTTTTGGCCGGGACCAGACCCTTGCGTTCCAATCGCACGTCGGCCGTCTGCAGCAGCGGGGCCTGGTCAGCTACACCATTCCGAAGCTGTTCGACAACGATAGATTCAAGCTGATCTACACGGTTTTCTACGACAACAGTCTGGATGTGGCGACGTTCACTTCGGAGCGTCTGGAAGGGAAGATCGATCTGCGGCAGCAGATTGGGAGCGCCGGCACCGAGCCGGGCTCACGCCGAGGACCGAGTTCAATCACCTACCGCCTGGAGTTCCGGCGCGTCGAGGCCAGGGACTTCGCCAAGACTTTCTCTCCCGGCGAAATCAGCCTGCTCTCACTGCCAGCGCGCGTGGGCGGCCCCGGCTTCACGTTTATCCGCGACAAGCGCGATAACCCCTTGGAGAGCACCGAAGGAAACTACTTCACTCTTGATGGCTTCGCCGCATCCAGCTGGTTCAGTGCCCAGGCGGATTTCGGCCGGGCACTGGCGCAGAATTCCACCTATCAGGCTTTTGGCGGAAAGGGCAAGGCAGGACACCAGTTCGTATTTGCGCGCTCCACGAGCATCGGCCTGCAGCAGCCGTTCAAGGACACTAAGGTTCTCCCGCCCGGTTCGTGCCCGCTGAACTCGGCCGGCGAGCCGACCTGCGTCAACATTCGAACCATCCCGCTGCCCGAGCAATTCTTCGCCGGGGGCGGCAACTCCCATCGTGGATTTGGGTTAAATCAGGCAGGACCTCGCGATCCGGATTCCGGCTACCCCCTCGGCGGCACGGCCCTGTTCGTCAACAGCCTGGAGCTGCGGTTTCCTGAGACGTCGCTGCCGTATCTGGGGGAGGGATTCGAATTTGCGGTTTTTCATGATATGGGTAACGTCTTCACCGCGCCGCATGACATGCTCAAGGGGGTATTGCGCTGGCATCAGGCCAACCCCCAACCCTGTCTAGGTCCCACTGGTGCAGCGAACCAACAGTGTCTAACCCAATTCGACAACTCAGGATATGATTACACTTCCCACGCAGTCGGGGTGGGAGTACGCTACAGGACACCGCTCGGGCCGCTTCGGTTTGACTTCGGGTACAATCTCAATCCGACGGCTTACTTTAAATCGATCGGGCAGACCGGAACCAACGTCACTCTGTACGAGACTCAGCGTCTTCCACATTTCAACGTATTTTTCAGCATAGGCCAGCCTTTCTAATGAGAACAGTTCGCACGAAAACGAGAGCCGCCGTATCGCTGGCCATTCTGTGGACGGCATTTTCCGTGTATTGCGCGGCGCAAGCGGAAGTGTTCGACCGCATCGTGGCGACCGTAAACGGACACACCATCCTGCAAAGTGACTGGGATGATGCCCTGAGCTATGAAGCCCTGCTGAACGGCCGCCCGCTCAGCGAGTTCACTGACGAGGACCGCAAGGCCGTGCTGGACCGCCTGATCGATCAGGAACTGCTGGGCGAGCAGATGAAGTCCAACTTTTTCCAGCACGCCTCGGAGGCGGATGCGGCTGCGCGCATTGCCGAGGCGCGCAAGCAGTATCCGCAAGCCGCGACGCCGGAAGGCTGGCAGGCGCTGTTGAGCCAATTTCAGCTGACTGAGAAAGACTTGATCGCGCACCTCGAGCAGCAGATTGATCTGATGCGCCTCGTCGATGCCCACCTGAGGCCCGCAGTGCAGATCGATTCGAAGACGGTTGAGGCCTATTATCGCGACAAATTTGTTCCGCAATTGAAAGAGTCCGGCGCCAGCGAAGTTCCTCTGGGCGAAGTCTCATCCAAGATTCGCGAGTTACTCACCCAGCAGAAAGTCAACGAGCTGCTGGTGTCCTGGCTGCAGACGCTGCGCTCGGAAGGCAAGGTAAGCGTTCCCGGCTCGTCCGCGCCTGCAGAGGGAGTGCGATCGCAGTGACCGAAACCGCCGCCAGACCTCGACGCTGGTGGAAGTATTTGTTAATCATGGCGGGTGCCGGTCTCGTCGCGCTGCTTACTGCCCTCTGGTACATCACCACCGATTCATTTCAGGCTTATGTCCGGCAGCGCCTCGTCGCCGAGCTGGAGCGCATTACGGGCGGTCACGCCCAGGTGGGCAGCTTCCACATTTTCCCGTTTCACATGCAGATCGAACTGCGCGACATCACGGTGCGCGGCACCGAAGCTGCGGGTGAAGCGCCGTTGCTGCATGCCGATCATCTGCTGGCCCATGTGAAGGTGATCTCGTTTCTGCGCACCGAGTTCGGTTTCCACTCGCTCAGCGTGGACCACCCTGTAGTCCACGTCGCCATTGCGCCCGACGGCTCGACCAACATTCCCGCGCTGAAAGGGATGGCGCAGTCATCGCAGTCAAATCCCGTCGAGCCGCTCTTCGCGCTCTCCATCGATCACCTATACGTCAACAACGGCGAGTTGCTCTGGGCCGACAAGAAGATTCCACTTGACTTTGGCGTTCAAGATCTGGGCTTGCAGGCCGATTACTCCCACCTTCGTGGACGCTACGAAAGCCGCTTTACTGTGGGCAAAGTCGACGCCACGTTTCAGGACTTCCGCCCTTTTTCTTCGATGATCGCAGCGCGTTTTAGCCTGGGCAGGACGTTTGTTGATGTGGAATCGTTAAAGTGGACCTCCGGGCGGTCGCAAGCCGAGGTCAACGGACGCATCAGCGATCTTCGCAATCCCCGGCTGGACGCGAACTATGACGCCCACTTCGGTCTGGAAGAAGTTGCCGCCATCGCCCGCAGGCACGATCTGCGGGAAGGCTCCGCCGACTTCAAAGGCAGTGGCCAGTGGTGGGTGGGCCAGGATCAGTTCACGACTTCCGGCGGCTTGACCTTGCGCGACATGGGCTGGCAGGAAGATCAATTTGTTCTCAACAAAGTTGGCGTGACCACGGATTATTCCGTGAGTGATCAGCAGATCAGGCTGGCAAAACTGCAAGGCAAAGTGTTCGGCGGCAGCGTTGCTGGCGAAGCTGAAGTCGATAACTGGCTGCACCGCGTGCCGCTTACACAGACCGGGAAGAACGCAAAAGGAGCGCAGAATCTCCCCGTCATCAGCGCAGAGCGGCCGGTCATCAGCGCGGCTCGCCCTACGGCTAAGGGCGAAAAAGCGGGAGAGAAGACGAAAGGTGAGAAGCCGAACGCGCGGGCAGTGCAGGTCGGTGCCGTGCGGCTTCGCCTGCGCGACGTCTCCGCCTCTGACCTGGCGACGGCTCTGGACGTGCCCGCACACCCGCTGGGCCGCTTTCACCCCGCCGGCCTGGCTACGGGAAGCGTGGACGCGAACTGGCGAGGGTCCGCCGCGGATGCTGACATCACCTTCGCTCTCGACGTCACTCCTCCGACGCGCCCCGCCGCGGGCGAGCTATCGATGACCGCGCACGTCTCGGGCAAGTATCGCGGCGCGACTGATGCGCTGGAGCTTTACAAGTTCGATCTGTCCACGCTGGCCTCGCATGTGCAGGCCGCGGGAACGCTGTCGGCATCCTCTGCGATCCACCTGTCCGTTTCCACGTCCAATCTGGAGGAGTGGCGGCCGCTGGTCGCCGCGCTGGGAGGGCCTACCAACGTGCCTTTCCGCGTGGACGGCAATGCCACCTTCAGCGGAGTTGCCGGAGGCAGGCTCTCCGCGCCCACGCTCGCTGGGACCCTGGTGGCGCAGGATTTTGAGTTCACGGTGCCAGCGACCTCGCGGACTCCCGCACAGGCGGTGCACTGGGATTCGTTGGCCGCCAGCATTCAGTTTTCTTCGCATGATTTGACCGTCCGCGGCGGTACTTTGCAGCGGGGCGAGACGAGCGCTGACTTCGACGTGACAGCCACGCTCGAAAAAGGGCACTTCACCGATGACAGCCCATTCACCGCCCACGTGAACCTGCGCAACGTCGATGTCGCGGCCACGGCTGCGCTCGCCGGTTTCGACCATCCCGTCTCGGGCCGGGCTGATGCGTCACTGCAAATTGCCGGAACGCGCGCTGAACCTCGGGTGCAGGGTCATATTCATGCGACCGACGCTTCCGCCTACGGAGAAGAGATCGCCAAATTCGACGCAGACCTGCACATGGCGGATGGGGAAACCGCGCTCGCCAACATTCAGCTCGCACATCAGGACGCGACTGTCACGGGCGCCGCGGCTTACACACCGGAGACGCGGGCCTTCCGGCTCGATCTCGCGGGAAAGAATTTTGACCTGTCGCGCATCCGCCAGATTCATCTCGAAGAATTGCAGGTGGAAGGCCGGGGCGATTTTACCCTCCGCGGGTCGGGCACTCTCGACGCGCCCGTGCTCAACGCTGCGGTTCACGTGCGCGATCTGAGTCTGGATGGCGAGATGTCCGGCGGGATCTACCTCGAGGCTGCGAGCCAGGGCGGGCAACTTCACGTCTCCGGCCACTCTGAACTATTGCACGGCACTTTGACTGTGGATGGCACGGTGCAAATGAGCGGCGACTATCCCGCCCACATTTCTGCGCACGTCGACCACGCGGACCTTGACGCGCTGTGGCGCTCCTATCTAGGCGAGCAACTCACCGGACACTCCTCCGTCGTCGGCACGGTCACGATGGACGGGCCGCTCCGCTATCCGCGCAAGTGGGCGTTGAACGGCCAGGGCGACGATATTTCCCTCGAAGTCGAGTACGCCAAGATGCATAACGACGGTCCAGTTCGGTTCACATACGCGGATCGCATCGCTCACATCGAGCCTGCTCACATGGTGGGCGCTGGTACCGACGCGACCGTGCAAGGCACGCTTTCCTGGGCGCTCGGACGAGAAGTCGATCTCACCACCGATGGGCAGGTTGACCTCAAGCTGCTGCAAAGTTTCGACAAGAACGTCACCGCCTCGGGACCGACGACGGTGCACATGAGGGTCACAGGCACGCTGGACGAGCCGCATCCGCACGGGACGATCGAGATCAAGAACGGGACCGCCACCTATGCCGGCCTGCCCAGCGGGTTGAGCGAGATCAACGGATCGGCGAACTTCACCCGTGCTGGCCTGCACATTGACTCGCTCACCGCGCGCACCGGCGGCGGCACGGTCGACTTCAAGGGCGACGCCACGATGTTCAACCATCAGCTCAGCTTCAACCTCACCGCAATTGGAAAGGACGTACGGTTGCGCTATCCGCCGGGCGTCAGTTCCACGGCCAACGCCGAACTACACTGGATCGGGACGCGGCAGTCTTCGACCGTTTCCGGCGACATCCTCGTGAACAAGCTGGCCGTGACGCCCGGATTTGATTTCGGCTCGTATCTGGAACGCAGCCGCCAGACGGCCGGGATCGCGCCGGCGAATTCGCCCCTCTATAACGTGAAGCTCGACGTCGCCGTCCGCACTGCCCCCGAGTTGCAGATGAAAACCGCTGTGGCGCGGCTTTCGGGCGACGCCAATCTGCACCTGCGCGGTTCTCTCGCGCGTCCCAGCGTGCTCGGCCGCGCCGACATTCTGGAAGGCGACGCGACCTTCAACGGGATCAAGTTTCGGCTGGAGCGCGGCGACGTCACTTTCGCCAATCCCGTCTCGATTGAACCTCAGGTCAATCTGCAGGCCACCACGCACGTCCGCAACTACGACCTCGACGTCACCGTCACCGGCACACCGGAGCGCCTCAACGTGAACTATCGCTCCGAGCCGCCGCTGCCCAAGTCGGACATCATCGCGTTGCTGGCGCTCGGTCGGACGAATGAGGAATCCCAGCAGTTGCAGGAGCAGTCCGGCCAGGTTCCGTTCACCGAGGAAGCGTCGGCCATGATCATCAATCAAGCCATCAATTCCACTGTGAGCAGCCGCCTGCAGAAACTGTTCGGAGTCAGCCGCATCAAAATTGATCCGCAGGGCCTTACCACCGAGACCAACCCGATTGCCAAGGGTCCCCAGGTCACTATCGAGCAGCAGTTCGCCAACAACCTCTCGCTGACCTACAGCACCAATGTGTCCCAGAGCACGGAGCAGATCATCGAGGGCGAGTATTATTTCACTCGCAACGTTTCGGTCGTGGGCATACGCGACTGGAACGGCGTGGTCAGCTTCGATGTGCGCATCCGGCGGCGCAAGAAATAGGGCAGAGGAAACAGTCCGCAAGAAATAGAATGATCGTGCCGGGACATTTAACCAGAGTCCGCCGATGACCTCTTCTGCCGAGGCTCCGTCGTTTTCCACCGAGCGGCGGCGCATGGTCGCCGAACAGCTTCGCGCCCGCGGCATCGCCGACGAGCGCCTACTCGAAGCCATGGCGCGCGTGCCACGGCATGAGTTCGTTCCTGCGCCCTACCGCGACCAGGCGTATGAGGACCACCCCTTGCCCATCGCCCAGGGGCAGACCATATCGCAGCCGTACATCGTCGCGCTCATGCTCGAGGAGCTGTCGCTGAAACCGGAAGACAAGGTCCTAGAGGTAGGCACGGGATCGGGCTATGTGACGGCACTGCTCGCCGAACTAGCGGCAGAGGTTTTCTCCATCGAGCGGCATGCGGCTTTGGCGGAAGAAGCGCGGGCGACGCTTGCCCGCCTCGGCTATGCGAATGTGCAACTGTTTGTTGGAGACGGCAGCCAGGGCCTTCCCGAACATGCGCCCTATGACGCCATCCTGGTTTCTGCAGCTGCTCTGAGACTGCCTCCGGCGCTCGTGGCTCAACTGGCAGAAGGCGGACGCATGATCATCCCTGTGGGCCCGGGTGACGCGCAGCAACTGCAGCTGATTACGATCAGGAATGGTCAGCTACACGTTCAGTTGCGCGAGCTTTGCCGGTTTGTACCGCTGGTGCAGGGGCAGTCTTAGGTTTCGACGCGTCAGTCCGGAACTCCTTAGAAGAAGACCCGCTGCATTACAATCAACGCGTGCCCACTCTCCACAACCTGCGCGTGACCCTGGAGATGATCAAGTGGGAGCACTCCATCTTCGCGCTGCCCTTTGCGCTGTGCGGCGCGATGCTCGCGGCAGGGGGCCTTCCCACCGCCCATCAGCTGATCTGGATCGTCATTGCGATGGTTGCCGCCCGCTCTGCCGCGATGGCTTTCAACCGGCTCGCGGACGCCTCCATCGACGCGGCCAATCCGCGTACGCGCACGCGCGCACTGCCCGCAGGGCATCTCACGCCGGGATTTGTAGCGACATTCGTCATGGCGTCGAGCGCAATTTTCATCTTTGCGGCCGCGCAACTGAATCGGCTGGCGCTGTGGCTGTCTCCGGCGGCGCTGGGCGTGCTGCTCCTTTATTCCTACACCAAGCGCTTCACACGCTGGTCGCATCTGGTGCTGGGATTCGCGCTGGGCATCGCGCCGGCGGCAGCGTGGATCGCTGTGCGAGGTTCGCTCGACTGGCGCATCTTGTTGCTTACGGCGGCCGTAACTTTCTGGGTCGGCGGCTTCGACGTTCTGTACGCCTGCCAGGATTTCGATTTCGACTGCGAGAGCGGTCTGCATTCGATTCCGCGCTACGTTGGCATTCCCGCGGCGCTCTGGATCGCGCGCACATTTCATCTGGTGATGGTCGGGCTGCTGGTCGCTCTGTTGCTGGTTTTCAGCTTGGGGAAGTTGGCAGCGTGTGGAGACGTGGTGGTGATCCTGCTGCTCTTGTACGAACATTCGCTGGTGCGGCCGAACGATTTGCCGAAGCTGAACGCCGCCTTCTTCACTATGAATGGCGTCATCTCGATCGTATTTTTCGCATTCGTGGCCGGAGACTTGCTGCTGCGTAAATAGCAACGAACGGCATTTTCCTCATTCTCTTGTCATGTTCTGTTGGCACATAACCTGACGCGATCGGAGGAATTATGAGTACTGCAATCTTCAGGACGCTCTGCGTGATATCAGTGTTCACGGCTTTTTCTGTGGCGCAACAGCCCACTACTCCGCCGCCCGCGCCCGGCAGCCCGGAAGATCCGGTGAAGCAGGGCGAAAAACTGGCGCATGACGGCAAGCTCGACGACGCGCTCGCCATTTACCGGCAGGTGCTCGACAAGTCTCCTGATTTGTATCAGGCGCATCTGGCCGCCGGCGCGGCGCTCGACCTGAAGGGGAACTACGCCGAAGCACGCGAACACTTCACTAAGGCCATAAACCTTGCTCCCGAAGACTCCAAAGCGCAGGCCCTGCGAGCGATGGCGTTTTCGTATGCCTTCGAAGGCAATGCCTCCAAGGCCTCGGAGTTTGAGCTGAAGGTTTTCAACACCCGCCTGACAAAGAACGATCTGGTTGCAGCGGCCGAAACTTGCAACGAACTCGCGCGCATTTATCTCGAGTCGGGCGATCCCGACCACGCCGACAAGTGGTACAGGATGGGATACGAGACGATCGGGCGCAAGACTGACCTTAGCGATGCCGACAAGAATTTGTGGCTGTTCCGTTGGGAGAGTGCGCAGGCTCGCCTTGCCGCCCGGCGGGGCCAGGCGGAAGGGGCACGGCAGCATGTGGCCGCCGCGAAAGTGGCGCTCGACAAGGCGAACAACCCAGACCAGCTCAAGTTTTATCCGTACTTGACTGGCTACGTCGCGTTCTACACGGGCGACTATAAAACTGCGATCGCGGAGCTCGAAAAGGCCGATCAGCACGATCCGATGATTCTGGCGCTGCTCGGCGAGGCTTACGAGAAAACCGGTGACGCGGCTCAGGCTAACGATTACTACCGCAAGGTCCTGGAAATCAACACCCACAATCCCACCAATGCTTTCGCGCGGCCGCTGGCGAAGAAGAAGCTGGAGCGGTGAAGCCGATCTACTATCTGGCCACGGATTTTCACGGATGGTCTCGGATTACCGTTGTAACCTCCGCTTGGCTGGCCGGGTTGCTTGCGCCTCAGACCTTCCCTAGACTGAGGTAGTGTGGAATTTCCTAAGCCAAAGCCCTTGAGTCAGACAAAGTTCAGCCCAGCGTTCGTCCGCACCCGAGCTTTCAGGATCGGCGCGACGGCCGTGCTGTTTGCAGTGATCTTCGCTCTGGCCGTCAGCCGTGACTTCTATACCGGATCGATGGTCTCGGCGTATCTTTCGCTCGCGCTGGCCAGCGCCCTCATCGTTCTGGCCATGATTCGCCGCTCATGGTTCGATTTTTTGTGGGTTGCCGCAGGCGCGTTGTTATTGGCGGCCATTGACTATAAAGTGATGCACTTTCAGCCGATGTTCATGGCTGGCTTTTCTTTTGCGGGCCTGAGCGCGCTCGCCGTGCTCGGCATGCACACGATCTGGGCCGAGGGAGAAGATCAGAAGCTTCTGCTCTACGGATTTCTGCCTGCCGTTTTGTTCGTCGGTTCCGAGTGGATGGCGACCACGCTGCTCGACATCACCGAAGCCCTGCACCCGAAGACGTTCGATCTTTATCTCTATTCATTCGATTGCAGCCTGCGCGTGCAGTTCAGCTTCCTGATGGGCCAGCTTTTCTGGACGTTCCCCTGGCTACGCTTCGCCTGCCTCGTCATCTATATTGCGCTGCCGCTGCCGCTCGCGCTGGTCTATGCCGCGCATCTGCGCGGGGAAAAGAAGAATGCGCTGGTGGTGATGCTGGCGTTCCTCGTCACTGGCCCCGTCGGCGTTCTTTTCTACAACATGCTGCCGGCCTGCGGGCCGGTGCATATCTTCGGAGCGGCGTTCCCCTGGCATCCGCTCACGCCCGAAACTGCCATGCACATGGCCGTTGCGCCCGTGCTGCTCAAGGGGGCACGCAACGCCATACCTTCGTTGCACATGACGTGGGTGTTGCTGGTGTGGTGGAACTCCCACGGTTTGCAGCGCTGGGTGCGCGCGATCGCTCTCGTCTTTCTCGTGTTGACCGCGATGGCGACGCTCGGCACCGGCGAACACTATTTCATCGACCTGGTCGTCGCTTTTCCGTTTTCGCTGATGGTGCAGTCGCTGTGCTTATTCTCCGTGTCCTTGCGCAATCCTGAAAGGCGCACGGCTTTTCTGTTCGGGACGTTCGTGACTCTGCTCTGGCTGGCGCTGCTCAGCTTCGCGCCAAGCCTTTTCTGGACTTCGCTGCTGTTGCCCTGGGCTATGGTGGTGGCGACGGTTGCGCCATCCATTTACCTGTGGCATCGCCTTCTGCGCGCCGGGACAGAGGAACATCCGCTGCAGGCCCGAGCCGCTGCCGCAACGGCGTAGCAAAAGTTGGGTTGCGGCGATCAGGCCGCGCCTTACTTCCCCGCGCTCAGTACTTCGACTTCCCGCTTGACGACTTCGCGCGGCAAAGGTGCGTAGCCGAGTTCCGAGCACTCCTTTTGCCCGTCCGTCAGGATCCACTGCAGCAGCGCGACCATCGCGGCCTTGTGCGCGGCGTCCGCATCGCGGGGGAAAAGCAGCCAGGTAAACGAAGCGATGGGATAAGCCCCAGGCCCCGGAGCATTCGTAATCGAAACGCGAGAATCCGATCCCATGCTGGAGGCCGCATTGGCAGCGGCCGCGGTTACGCTCGACAAGTCGGCACGCACGAACTGGCCTGAAGCATTGCGCACCGCGCCGAAGCTCAACTGATGCTGCAGGGCAAAAACCATCTCCACGTAGCCAACGGAGTTGGGCGTGTCGCGCACCATCAGCGCAACGCCTTCATTGTGCTCCGCGCCATTGCCTACCGGCCATTTCAGTTCGCTACCGCGGCCAATCGTGTTTCTCCATTCCGGGCTGACCTTCGAGAGGAAATCGCTCCACACGAACGTGGTTCCACTGCCGTCGGAGCGGTGAACCACTACAATGTCGGTGTCGGGCAGGCTCACGCCGCGGTTCGAGGCGCGAATTTTCGAATCGCTCCAGCGTTTGATCTTGCCCAGATAAATCTCGGCCAGGGTTTCCGGCGTGAAGTTGAGCGGACGCACGATTCCCGGGAGATTGTAGATCGGCACCACCGCGCCCAGCACCGACGCAAAGTGACGGAAGTTCGCCCCAAGTTGCGCCATTCGCTCGTCCGAGATGGGCATGTCGGAAGCAGCAAAATCCACCTTGCCCTCGGCCAACAGATGAATGCCCGCTTCGGAGCCGACGCCGTCGTAGCTGATGCGCGAATTCGGCTGCTGCTCCTGAAACGACTGGAACCACATCTGGTACAGGGGCGCCGGGAATGTGGCCCCCGCTCCATGCAGGGTCGGGGCCGCGACGTCCGGCGAATGGCCGCCTGCAACCGTGTCTCGGCGTTCAGTGCGCGCCTCAAGCAGCTTGGCAGCGAGGTTGTCGGCCAGGTCGTGAACAATGCCACCCCAGGCGAATTTTCGCGGCGTGACCAGGTAGGACCACACGACTTCGTTGTCCTTGCTGGTCACGCGGGCGGAGAGAAAACCGCTGTAGACCGGTTCAGTCGTCGAAGGCGCCCGTGGGTTTCGCGAGACGTATCCTGTGATCCAGATCTCGGCCGTGCCGCTCATCACTGCGTCTGCCTGGGCGGGAGTGTCGACCAAATCGAGGCGGCCATCCTTGCGCAGTCGTGCCACGACACGCTCGCGAAATTCATCCCCCAGCTTTCCCTAGCCGAGCGCCTCGACGTAGATTTTCCGGACCTGCGACAGACTCCGCGCGTGGGACTCGCCCGCCGCGGCGGAGGGGCGCAACAACAGGCCTGTAGCCACGACTCCGCAGGCCACGGCGAAGATAAAGGGAGTCCGCAATCTCAGTAGGGATGGGTGCATCTGTTCCTTTGTGCAGCGAACGATGGCATCACCGGACTGTAAAGGACGCGTTAACCTTTGCACGGACTTCTGCCCGCTGCTAGCATCGAAGTGCTCGGGAACCGGCGCGCGAAGCGTCAGTGCACGTCGCTTGTTGATCCGCTCTTCCCCAGTTCATGGATCGGCGACCTATGCCTTATCATTTTGAATTCGATTCTGAGCACCGGATCCTGCTGGTTGTTTTAGAAGGCGACGTAGATGGCGAACAGATGCGGCGAGCCAATGGGGATCTGCAGCCGCACAAAAGCCGGCTTCAGGCCTCGGCCGTAGTCACGGACGCGTCGACGGTGACGACCTTCGATGTGTCCAGTCAGACCGTGCGCGATCTTGCCTCGCGGGCTTCACGCCCTGCCGAGCAAACTCCGGGCTTTCTGGTTGCGCCGTCCGATCACCTGTTTGGCATGGGCCGCATGTTCCAGATTCTCGCCAATCGCGAGCAGGTCCATGTCGTCCGCAGTAGACAGGAAGCTCTGGCGGCCCTGGGTGTACAGAACGCAAATTTTCAGAGGCGGGAAGCGTAGCTCGGTGCGCTTTCGCTCAGGATGACGCCGTCGAAAGAGTCAGCCTCCTGTGACTTCCCCCGCATTCCTGCGATATCATCGAAAAGATGCCAGTTCAGCGCCAGTATCATCCATTTCAGACGGACGACCGGCGACTTGAGGCCATTCATGCCAAGGTGATGGCTGGCGAGCGCCTTGACGCCGATGATGCCCTTGCGCTTTACCGCACCGGCGACATTCTCGCCATCGGCTGGATGGCCAACCACGTCCGCGAGCGCCTGCACGGCGACAAAACGTATTTCAACGTCAACCGCCACATCAATCCCACGAACGTCTGTGTGGCCTCCTGCCGGCTCTGCGCGTTTGGTCGAAAGAAAGACGCTCCGGGCGCGTACACCATGGCGCTCGAGGAGGCCTTCTCGACCGCGGCCTCCGGCTATACGGAAGCAGTCACCGAATTCCACATTGTCGGCGGACTGCATCCCGACCTTCCGTTTCAATACTTCCTCGATCTATGCGCCGGCCTGAAACAGCGCTTCCCGCAGGTGCATCTGAAGGCCTTCACCATGGTGGAAGTTGCTTATCTGGCGCGCCGTGCCAAACTTTCCATCCGCGAGACGCTCGAACAATTGAAGGCCTCAGGCGTGGATTCGCTGCCCGGCGGAGGCGCGGAAATTTTTTCGGACCGCGTCCGCCACATCATCTGCGACCACAAGATTGACGGCGACCAGTGGCTGGAAACTGCCAAACTCGCTCACCAGATCGGATTGAAATCGAACGCGACCATGCTTTACGGCCACGTTGAGAACGACGAGGACCGGGTCGATCACCTGCTCAAGCTGCGCGCGCTGCAAGACGAAACCGGCGGCTTCCAGACGTTCATTCCTCTAGCCTTCCATCCCGACAACACGCCGCTGCAGCATCTGCCGAAAACTACGGGCATGCTCGATATCAAGCAGATTGCGGTGAGCCGGCTCGTGCTCGACAACTTCCCGCACATCAAGTCGTACTGGCAGATGATGACGCCGAAGATCGCGCAAATTTCATTGCGCTTCGGCGCCGACGATATGGATGGCACGGTGATTGAAGAAAAGATCTACCACGACGCCGGAGCCACGACGCCGCAAGGCATGCGCCGTCAGGAGCTGGAGCGGCTGATCCGCGCCGCTGGCCGTGAGCCGATCGAACGCGACACGCTCTACCGGCCAGTCACCCGCACGGAGACCTCGGTTACGGTTGCGGTGTAGCCGTCAGCTTCTGCAATTCCTCCGGCGAGGTGTTCAGCAAATTCCGCAACACGGTCACTTCCGCGGTGATCCCCACGTGCAGGGCCGGGTCCACGTCCGGGGCGAACAGCGGAGAGTGATTCGACGGGAGATGCGTTCCTGCCGCCTTGGCCTCGGCATACTTTTGCGGATCGGCTCCGCCCAGGCCGAAATAAAAGCCGGGAACGCCCTGGGCGATGAAATACGAGAAATCCTCTGAAGCCGAGCTGGGTTCTGAGATCACCACTTTATCTTTACCGAGGGCGGCTTCCAGAGTAGTTCGCAAGTGCTCGGCGAGCGCCGGATTGTTGTATACCGCGTCCGTGGCTTCGTAGTGTTCGACCAGCGGTTCCTGTGGAGCACCGGCCCCGGCCGCCTCTGCCTTCGCAAGGCGGGTGATCGCCGCCAGAATTTGCTGGCGCACTTCCTGCTTGAAAGTTCGTACGGTCAGGCCCATCTCAGCCTGATCGGGAATAATGTTGCTCTTCGTTCCGGCGTGAATGTAGCCGACGGTGATCACCCCCATCTCGCCCGGCTTGACTTCGCGCGACATGATGGTTTGCAGCGAAAGAATCGTCCGCGCTGCGATCACGATGGGATCCACCGTCGTATGCGGATACGCCCCATGCCCGCCCTTGCCGTAAATCGTGATGCGGACCGAGTCCGAGTTCGTGGTCAGAACGCCTGGAACCATCGAGACCATGCCCGCAGGCTCGTAGTTTCCCACGTGTAGTGCGACGGCTACGTCGGGCTTGGGAAAGCGCGTGAACAGGCCGTCGCGGATCATCCCTTCTGCCCCTCCGATCGTCTCTTCAGCCGGCTGGCCGATCACCATGAGCGTCCCATGCCAGGTGTTCTTGCTGTGGGCCATGATTTCGGCCGTGCCCACCAGCGACGCCATGTGCAAGTCGTGCCCGCAAGCGTGCATCACCGGGACATCGTGCCCGGCGTCATCTTTTGCGTGCACCTTGCTAGCGTACGGAAGGCCAGTTTTCTCTTCCACGGGCAGCGCGTCGAGCTCCGTACGCAGCATGATAGTCGGCCCGGCGCCGTTCTTCAGAATGGCCACTACACCGGTCCCGCCAACATGTTCAGTGACCTCGTAGCCAGCGCCGCGCAGGTGCGTCGCCAGCTTGGCCGCAGTCTGCATCTCATGGCCTGATAACTCCGGATTCTGGTGCACATCGAGGTACAGTGCATAGGCGTCGGGATAAACGGTTTCAACTTCTTTTTTCTGAGGCGGAGCTTGGGCAAAGGCCGTGGCAGTGAGCGAGATCACCAGCAATAATTTGTGAGCTTTCATGGCGTGGGGATCATAGCGGCTTCGATCCACCGCTGGCAACAGCGGCTGGCAGAAGTCGCCGGTCTCTTTTGGGAAATGGGCATCGTTTTGCAGGCAAAGGGAAGCTGCAATTCTCCGCTTGCCTCTTTTCCGCCGGGTGTACAATTCGGCGTAGAGAGGGTTTTGTAAGACAGCACTTGGTTGCGCACTTCGTACAGCAAGGCCGAGGCGCTCATGAACGTCCACGTAAGTTACAGGCTTCATAAAACTCCTGCCGTCGAAAAAGATATCCAGCATCAAATCGAAAAACTGCGGAAGCGCCTGCAGGTCTTCCGTCCCGAACTCGTTCACCTGAAAGGAGTGGTGGAGGAGGTCTCGCAGCGCGAGGGAATCAATGTTTCGCTGAATCTGCGCTTGCCCTCGGGGCAGATGGCTGTCCAGGCTGCAGCTCCAACAGCGACCGCAGCCGTGAAGAGCGCGTTTGAAGATCTGCTGCAGCAGCTCAACAAGCACAAAGAAATCTTGCGTTCGTCGCACAAATGGATTCGCGGACGTCGCGGAGACAGCGCGCGCGCGGCTGTGCCCGTGCGCGAGGTTCCTTTCGAACAAACGATGGCCGCGGTTTTTCCGGCGGCGGTGTCAGCGGACGATGTTCGTTCCTACGTCAATGCCAACCTGGCGCGGCTCGAACGCTTCGTGGAGCGCGAAATCTACTTCCGTGAGACTCAGGAGGGCGTCAGTCCCGACAGGCTCACCAAAGAAGAGGTCATTGACGAAACCATCGCCGCCGCCCTCGGCGATGGTCAGGAGAAGCCCGAGCGGCTGGCGCTCGAGCCCTGGCTCTACCGGCTGGCTCTGCGGGCGCTCGATGAGCTCTCCCGCACCGACGAGAGCAACGAGAACGCCTTCTGCCTGGAAGAGTCGGCGCGGCGGCCCAACGTCAAGGCCAGCGACGAACCGGAGTTGCAATTCCATCAGCCCGATGAATCCATCACGGGTGAGACCGTAATCCCCGACTCCCGGGTGGCCACACCGGAGCAAATCATGGCTTCGGACGAGATATTGCGCCTGATCGCATCCGCGCTGCGCGATCTGGGCTCGGGGCCGCGCGAAGCTTTCATCCTCCATGCGGTGGAAGGCTTCAGCATCGAACAGATCACGGGGATCACCGGTCTTACACCGGAACGGGTAGTCGATTTTATTTCGGCGGCGCGCGATCACCTGCGCAAAGCGCCCGGCCTTTCCCGGGACCTTCGCAGTCGGCTCGCTCCAACCGGCGCCGCTTAAACTCTTTATTCAATTCTGGGGAGATGACCCATGAGCATTACGCGCGAACAAATCCGAGAGTTAGCTGAATTGCAGGACACGAATGGCTGTGCCGTCAGTTTCTATTTCCAACCATCCACCCCACGCAACAAGGCTCACAAGGAAGACACGATTCTGGTCAAGGATCTGGTGCGCGAAGCACTGCAGCGTCTGGAAGACAAAGGCAAGAAAGAGAGCGCGAGGGCCGACATGGACCGCATTCTGCGCCTCTCGGCCGATCTGCGCAGCAACGGAACCCACGCCAAAGCTGTATTCGCTTGTGCCGCTCACAAGTTCTGGCGCGAATACGATCTGCCTGCGGTCATCGCGAGCACTCAGCTTGCCGTCGATCGCCATTTCCATCTCAAGCCGCTGGCTCAGCTGCTCGGAGCTTTCCCCCGGCTTGGCGTGGTCCTGGCGGATCGCCACCGCGCCCGCTTCTTCGATCTCCGTCTCGGTGAATTAACCGAACGCGAAGGCTTGTTTCAGCCGCTCTCCCGCAAGGGACGCAGCGACGGCTATGCCGGCTACGATGGCGGCCACGCCCAGCGCCGTGTCGATGACGAAGCCCGCCAGCATTTCAAGGCCATCGCCGATGTGCTGAAACAGTCGCTGGAAAAAGGGGTGTTCGAAAAATGGATCCTCGGCTGCCAGGATTCGCACCGTTCGCAGCTTGAGCCGCATTTGCATCCCTACGTCAGTCAGGCCTTGCTGGGCCGGTTCCAGGCCGATGTGGCCCACATCTCGCGGGACGAAATCCGCTCGCACGCACAACATATTCTCGAGAAGTGGCAGAGCGATCGCTGCCGCCAACTGGTCGGCCAGGTCATCAATGAGGCCCGCAGCAAGGGGCGTGGCGTCACCGGATTGCGCCGCGTGCTGCGCTCGCTCGAACTCGGCGAAGTGCAGACTTTGCTGATCGGGGAACACTTCGTCGCCCACGCGGTCGAATGCTCCGGCTGCGGACATCTCGACGCGCACGTCGTCAACTTCTGCCCGGTGTGCGGCCGCGCGACGAAAGAGATTGTCGACGTGGGCGAGGCGATTTTGCCCCGCGTCATTCATCGCGACATCGAGACCTTTTACGTGAAAGACAACCCGGAGTTTGACACAGTGGGCAACATCGCAGCCTTGCTCCGATTCCGGATCGAGAATGTCGAGCCGATCGACGCCGCCGTCGCCGACCGGCTCATCAAGGCGGGCGCGGCGTATCCAGGACGCTTGCGCCGCTTCGCTAGCCGGTAAGAGGTAGCCATCGGGGGCTGGTTGCATGTTCCTCCTCGAAGGCGTCATCCCGAAGACCCGCGCTTGCACCAGCGCGGCCGAGGGATCTCGCGCGGACCAACGTGGCGCTCCACGCGAGATCCCTCGCTCCGCCTGAAACCCAGCTGCGCCCGGGATGACGTCGTTCCTCTGGTACCCTCCGTGAATTTCTTCATTCCTCCGTGGTATCCTTCGCGTTCGCCTGCAAATAGGAGCATCTTCCCAGGGGGACCTCGTGACATTCTCACGCCGTGATTTCGTGAAAACCTCCGTTCTTGGCGCCGTGGCCGCCAAAGTGGGCGCGCCAGCCGCGCTCGCCGAATTTCCGGCGCAGGATCACGCTGCTCAAGGCAGTGCGCCGAAGCGTCCCATCATCATCTGTGCGAACGTCGGTTACCCTTTCGTTGAGCCGGCGTATGCGTTCCTCAAAGGCGGCGGCGATACGCTCGATGCCGCGATTCGCGTAGTCAAAGGCGCCGAGGACGATCCCAACATCGACACCGTCGGCTTGGGCGGGTTGCCCAACGAGGAAGGCGTAGTCGAACTCGACGCCAGCTGCATGCATGGGCCGACTCGGCGCGCCGGCTCGGTCGGAGCCGTGCGCAACATCAAGAACGTCTCCATGGTCTCCAAGGCCGTGTTCGACCACACTGGGCACGTCATGCTGGTGGGTGAGGGCGCAGAACGGTTTGCCGTTGCGGTCGGCTTTCCCCGCGAAAACTTGCTGACCGAACGCTCGCGCAAAATCTGGCTGCTGTGGAAAGAATTCAATTCCGACCGCGATTGGTGGGGGCCCGGCATGGCGGATCCGAACTGGCATCCGCCCGCGCCGTACTCCAAGCCGCAAGCTGAACTGTGGCGGGACCGCATTGAGCAACTGCGCCGGCGTGCCGCCGAACTGGGCATCGAACCGGAGTTCCAAATGGCGGCGGTTCGCCGTGTGCTGTTCCCGCCCACAGGCACCATCCACTGCTCGGCGCTTAACGAAAAGGGAGAAATATCGGGCGTCACCAGTACCAGCGGGTTGGCCTTCAAACTGCCCGGCCGTTGCGGCGACTCGCCGGTGATCGGGGCGGGCTGCTACACCGACCAGGACGTGGGCTCCGCCGGCGCGACCGGCGCCGGGGAAGAGAACATAAAGGTTGCCGGCGCTCATACCATCGTCGAAAACATGCGCCGCGGTATGTCTCCGCAGGAAGCCGGCATGGACGCGCTGAAGCGCATCGTGCGGAACTACAACGGCGACATGAACAAACTGCACTACATGGACATGACTTATTACATTTTGCGCAAGGACGGCGCCTATGCGGGAGTGTGTTTGTGGGAGGGATACTCCGCCGGCCATCCGCACAAGTTCGCCGTGCATGACGGGACCCTGCGCTCGGAAGTGGCGACTCCGCTGCTGAAGGGATATTCGCAGGAGTGGCCGCCATTCCCCGCAATTCCCGAGGAGTTGAAGAAGGACTCGGAGTACCTGAAGTAAACAGTACTACGAGAACCTCACCTTCACGTCAGGCCCTTTCTCGAGGTGAATGCTGTCGATGAACCGTACCTTGCCGGTGCGCAGGGTCATGATTACCGACGACGTTCTGGTTCCTTCGCCGAAGAAGCGCACGCCCTTGAGTAGCGCGCCATCAGTCACGCCAGTGGCGGCGAAAATCAGTTGTTTGCCAGGGGCGAGATCTTCTGCTTCATAAATGCGGTTCTTGTCTTTAATTCCCATGCGCGCCAGGCGCTCTTCCTGATCCGGTTTCACTACCAACCGGCCGAGCATATAGCCGTTCAGGCAACGGATTGCGGCGGCCGTGATGACGCCCTCCGGCGCGCCGCCCGATCCCATGACCGCGTGCACGCCCGTACCGATGACGGCCGCCGCGATGCCAGCCGAAAGATCGCCGTCGCCAATCAGGCGAATGCGCGCTCCCGCCGCGCGAATGTCGGCAATCAATTTTTCGTGGCGTGGACGGTCGAGCACGATCACCACTAGATCTTCCACATCGCGCTCAAGCCTTTTTGCAATGTTCTTCAGATTGTCGGCGACGGGCGCGTCCATCTCGACGGCGTTCTTGCAGGAAGGACCGACAACAATTTTTTCCATGTAGCAGTCGGGCGCGTTGAGCAGGCCTCCGCGTTCCGAGGCAGCGAGCACGGTGATGGAACCGGGTGCTCCAGTGGCGCACAGGTTCGTGCCCTCGAGCGGATCGACGGCAATGTCGACCTCGGGAACTTCGGTGCCGTCGGGAAAATCAGCGCCCACCTGCTCGCCAATGTAGAGCATCGGCGCCTCGTCGCGCTCGCCCTCCCCGATCACGATCGTCCCGTGCATGGGGACGGTGTCCATGGTCTTGCGCATGGCTTCCGTGGCCACTTCATCGCTCAGCTTGCGCTCGCCCTGGCCCATGGTCCGCGCGGACGCGATGGCGGCGACTTCGACCACGCGCAGAAACTCCAACGCCAGATCGCTTTCAATGTTTTCCCCGAAGCCGCGAACTTTGCCTTGTACATGTGGATGCGCTTCCATCGGACACCTCTCACGGCGCTTTCCGCGCCGGCCTGAGACTATAGCGCAACTGGAGTGCGCATGAAAAGAAGCAATCGTCCTTATTGCAAACGTGGATACACGTCGACGCTACCTCCGTGATATTCTCCTAACCCTGATTCGGAACGCTGATTCGAAAACCCAGCTCATGCCTGAAGCGCGCCCGCTGACTTTCCTCTGCATCACGACTTACGAAAAGGGCCAGGAATTCATGCGCGAGTGCAAGCGTCAGGGCTGCCGCGTCCTCCTGCTCACGGCGGAGAAACTGCGCGATGCCGACTGGCCGCGCGAGAGTCTCGACGACACTTTTTATCTTCCGGCGGAAATTCCTCTGGCTGACATTGTGAAGGCCGTGACTCACCTGGCGCGAACGCAGAAACTCGACCGCATCGTCGCGCTCGACGAATACGACATGGAGACCGCTGCCACGCTGCGCGAGCACCTGCGCATCCCGGGCATGGGACTCACCACCATGCGGTATTTTCGCGACAAGCTCGCCATGCGCATGCGCGCGCTCGACCGCCACGTGCGGGTGCCTGATTTCGTTCCGGTTGTGAATCACCAGGACATCCGTTACTACATGGAGCACGTGCCGGGTCCATGGGTACTGAAGCCGCGGCAGGAAGCGTCGGCGATCGGAATAAAGAAAATCCAAGCTCCAGATGAACTGTGGCGCGTGCTCGAACAGCTGGGCGACAAGCAATCCTCGTTCCTGCTGGAAAAATTCGTTCCTGGCGAGGTCTACCACGTGGACTCGGTCGTGTCGGAAAACGAAGTTGTGTTCGCCAACGTCAGCAAGTATGGCAAGCCCCCGATGAACGTCGCGCAGGGCGGCGGGGTCTTCACCAGCTACACCGTGCCGCGCGGCAGCGACGCCGAATCCGGCCTGCGCGCCATCAACCGCGATCTGATTGCGGCTCTCGGTCTGGTACGAGGAGTCGCCCACGCTGAATTCATTCAGGCGCACGCCGACGGGAATTTTTATTTTCTGGAATGCGCGGCGCGCGTGGGCGGAGCTTATATCAATGAGATGGTCGAGGCCGCCACCGGAATCAACCTGTGGCGTGAGTGGGCCAGCATCGAAATTGCCGGCGGTGACGGTACCTATAGGCTGCCGCCCGTACGCGAAGAATATGCCGGCGTGATTCTTTCGCTGGCGCGGCAGGAAGATCCGGATACGTCGGCCTACAACGATCCCGAAGTGTGCCTGCGCATCAAGAAGCACCACCACGCCGGTCTGGTGCTCAAATCGGCAGATCCCGAGAGAATCCCGGCAGTACTCGAGAATTACGCCCGCCGCTTCGCCGAAGAATTTACTGCTGTGCAGCCGCCGCGCGACAAACCCACCGCGTAATTAGAACACATACCGCGCGCTCAGCTGAATCTGCCTGGGCGGCTTGTCGCTATAGTTGTTTGCCGAAAGTATTCTTGAGAAGCTCCCTCCACCGTAAGGTACGTACACAGGTGAGCCCACACTCGAGCCGCAAAGCTGAGGAG
>JASHPH010000329.1 GCA_030038255.1 Candidatus Sulfotelmatobacter sp.
GTGTGGCCGAAAATTCTGAAAGAGATGTGCGCGAAGAAGAATATTTTCGTGCTGGAGTAAGTTGTTCGATGGGAAATAGGACGGGACGGCCCTCGCCGTCCCGGGATTTTTCGCTAATTGACCAGAAAAGCATCGGAATGTGGGCCGTCACTTCAGTTTCAGCCATGTCCCACCCTCGGCATATGCTTGAAGCTTAGGAGGGAAAGCTCGAAGAATCGCCACTTGCACAAAGAATCCAAATATCGCCGCAAACGGCAGCCCCAGCAAGAGCCAGCCTTTCCCAATATTCTGGTAACCCTTATACATGGTCAATCCGGCAACAAATAGATAGGCGACGTACAGAATTGCGCGATAGTAAAAGGGCATACCCAGAGGAAGTCTGCACTTCGGGCAAGCTTTTCCGGCGCGTGAATAATCTCCCCATGAAAAGCGAAACTCACAAATGGGACATGTAAGCGGCCTCGATTGGGACCACCCTCCAGTAGTGACCTGAGCAAGAACGGCACCGCCGTAAATCACCAGATAAGCGACCGTTGCACTGTTGCGGGTCACGGAAGAAGTATAAGATGAATTCGATACTGTCGCTGACAGGCGGAAGCACTCACTGGCCCAACCGAAGATCTTACGGCGTCGCGTGTGCCTCGGCCAGCGCCTTCCTCACCGCGAGCAATTCTTTCAGCACGCCGCGCAGTCTGGTGGATTCGAGCGCGTTCGCCCCGTCGGATAACGCTTCCTTCGGATTGTCGTGGACTTCCATAAATACGCCGTCCACGCCGGCCGCGACGGCGGCGCGCGCCAAAAGTGGAATGAACTCCGGCTGGCCGCCGCTCACGGCAGGGCGGCCGTCGGGAGTCTGCGCCTGCGACGACGGCAGCTGCACCGAGTGCGTCGCGTCGAACACAACGGGCGCAAACTTGCGCATGATCGCGAGCGAGCGCATGTCGACGACCAGATTGTTATAGCCGAACGTGCTTCCGCGTTCGGTCAGAAAAACCTGCGTATTGCCCGCATCGCGACATTTTTCGACCGCATGCCGCATGTCCCACGGCGCGATGAACTGGCCTTTCTTGATGTTGACCGGCCGGCCGCTCAGCGCGGCCGCGACCACCAGATCGGTCTGCCGGCTCAGGAATGCGGGAATCTGCAGCACGTCTACCACTTCCGCAACTTTTCCCACGTCTGCCGTTTCGTGCACGTCGGTGAGCACGGGCACGTGAATTTCATCTTTGATCTTTTTCAGGATGCGCAGGCCTTCTTTCAAGCCTGGCCCGCGAAAGCTGCGAATGGACGTGCGGTTGGCCTTGTCGTAACTCGCCTTGAAGATGAACGGGAACGCCAGCGAACGCGCCACGCCCTTGATGATCTCCGCCACGCGGATGGCGTGGTCTTCACTTTCAATCACGCACGGCCCGGCGATCAGAAACAGATCCCCGGAACCGATGCGAACGTCGCCGACTTGGAAAGAAGTGATCAACAGGCTTTTCGCAGGCTACAAGAACTATTTCACCACAGAGACACAGAGGCACAGAGAAAAACTGATTTTTGATTTTCCGCTCTCTGTGTCTCTGTGCCTCTGTGGTGATTGGGTTGCCATCACCTCTACCGCTGGCCGACTCGTTCCGGCCGGTGGAACAATTCCACCTCGGCGGTTTCCTTCTCCGCCTTGCGCTTCAAGCCGTGCTCATAGGACGCACCAATGAACGCGCGGAACAGCGGATGCGGTTCGAGCGGCTTCGACTTGAACTCGGGATGGAACTGGCAGGCGATGAAGTGCGGATGGTCCGGCAACTCCACCATCTCGACGTAAGTGCCATCCGGCGTCGAACCGGAGATGCGCAGCCCCGCGGCCGTCATGGGCTCTTCATATTCGCGATTGAACTCATAGCGATGCCGATGGCGCTCGCTGATTTCGGTCGCGCCGTAGATGCGATGTGCCAGTGTGCCCGGCTCAATTTTGCACGTCCACGCGCCCAGCCGCATCGTACCGCCCAGTTCTTCCACGCCGCGCAGCTCGCGCAACTTGTAGATCACGCGATGCGGCGTCGCCGGATCGAACTCGCTCGAATTGGCGTCTTCCAATCCGACCACGTTGCGCGCAAACTCCACGCAGGCCGTCTGCATGCCGAGACAAATGCCGAAATACGGCACCTTTTTCTCGCGTGCGTAGCGAATGGCGACCAGCATGCCCTCGATGCCGCGCTTGCCGAAGCCCCCGGGAACGAGGATTCCATCGTAGTCTCCGAGCTGCGCTTCGACGCTCTTGGCGTCGGCGCCCTCGAGGCCTTCGGCTTCAATCCAGTTGATTTCGAGCTTCAGGTTGTGCGCGAGTGCGCCGTGCACCAGCGCCTCCTTCAGCGACTTGTATGAATCTTCGTATTCGACGTACTTACCGACAATGCCGATGGTCACCGTATCCTTCGGGTTGTAGACGCGATGAACAATGTCCTCCCACTTCGACAAATCGCGGTCTTTGGCTTCCATGCGCAAATATTTCAGCACCAGCGCGTCGACACCCTCGTTGGCGAACACGAGGGGCACTTCGTAAACAGACGCCACGTCTTTGGCTGTGATGACGGCCTCTTCTTCTACGTTGCAGAAAAGCGCAATCTTCGACTTAATGTCTTTTGCCAGGAAACGATCCGTGCGGCAGAGCAGAATGTCGGGCTGAATTCCGATGCTGAGCAGTTCCTTCACCGAGTGCTGCGTCGGCTTGGTCTTCAACTCCTGCGCGGCGGCGATAAACGGCACCAGCGTCACGTGCACAAAAAGTGTGTTATCGCGTCCCAGTTCCTGACGCATCTGGCGAATCGCTTCCATAAAGGGCAGCGACTCGATGTCGCCGACCGTGCCGCCGATCTCGACGATGACGATGTCCACGTCCTGCGCGACCTTCTTCATGGCCGCCTTGATTTCATTGGTGACGTGCGGAATCACCTGCACGGTTTTTCCCAGATAGTCGCCGCGCCGCTCCTTGGCGATGATTTGCTCGTAGATGCGGCCCGTGGTCCAGTTGTTGTCGCGAGAAAGTTTGGCATGGGTGAAGCGCTCGTAGTGACCGAGATCCAGATCGGTCTCGGCACCGTCGTCGGTCACGAAAACTTCGCCGTGCTGAAACGGCGACATCGTGCCCGGATCGACGTTCAGGTACGGATCGAACTTCATCAGGTTGACTTTCATCCCGCGGCTTTCGAGCAGGCATCCGATCGAAGCCGCAGCCAGTCCCTTGCCGAGTGAAGACACGACTCCGCCCGTTACAAAGATGTACTTCGCTGGCATCTCTTCCTCGCTTTAAATTGTGATTGGAAAATTGTGCAGGTGGCGTGCACGATCAATTATGGCAGAAAACGCCTGTGGAGGAAATGGGAGAAATTCTTCGCGTTGACTATCTTGTTGCCGTCGGCGAGAATAATCAGGGCTGCCGGGGACCGTTGGTAGTGTCCTCAAGTAGTGTCACCTCGAGTGGGCCTGTGGCGCAGCTGGGAGCGCGCTTCCATGGCATGGAAGAGGTCGTCGGTTCGATCCCGACCAGGTCCACCATCCTTCTCAATGGTTTAGCTCCCATCGCCATTTTGATCCCCAACGTTCTTACCTGTGATTTCTTACCTGTGTTGCCTGCTTTTACCTGTGTTCTACTGCACCAAGCGCGACTCGAACCGTTCTAGCGCCGCCCGCTTGGCCGGGTCCTGAGCGTGAGTGTAGATGTTCATGGTCAA
>JASHPH010000330.1 GCA_030038255.1 Candidatus Sulfotelmatobacter sp.
CAATTGCGTTTGATCCACTGGCCCGGTGTTACGGTCAGAGCTGCAACACAAATCAACAACGGAAGTCCGAACCCAAGCAAGTAGTACAGGAGACCGGGGCTTTCCATTTCGCCGCTCGTACTATGTCGCGACACCAGAGGCTGGAATAGCGATACCAAGACCACGTAAAGGACGCCGGGAGACGAAGCCAAAAAAAAGCGAGCCAGCAAGCCCCATCCCGCACGACGCGCTCGCGCCAGGACAATGATCACCGCATAAGCAAACATCACCGGGATGCTATAGGGATGGATTAAGGCGAGAACGGCTGCGGCAGAACCGCTTAGCCAGAAGTCTTTTTTGCGAGCATCCTTCCGCACATCGTGGGAGCCCCGATCCAGCCAGTAAACGATGAGAACGATCAACGCCAGGGAGCAGGGAAACAGCACGTTCCACAACAGTGAGAAATAGGTGCTCATTTCCGGCATCCAGAGGTCGGCGGGGACAGTCAGCCGTTGGTTCCCAAGTCCCAGGAAAGGGAAAAGCCCCCCGAATCCCGCAGAAATCCCCACCAATACCGAAGCAACAACGGATTGAAATCGGTTGAGCTGCAGCCAGTCGATGTAGGCGTAGAAGACGGCAAAAAACAAGCCTGTGCCGACTGCCTTCATCACCCAATGAACGATCCCAATATCACAAGCGCACAACCTGCTCATCCATCCAGAGAGCAGGAAAAACGGATGGAACACAAAGGGAGAGTGCGGCAGCGCTGTGTATTTGAAGCGGAATAGCAGGTTTCCGTGCGCAGCCTGCTGCGACCATGCCATATAGGCGAACGAGTCCTCGGGATAGGGCGGCAGGATCCAGGCGTAGCGATGATCGGCTGGCGTGCGAAACCAGAACACCAGATAGGGAAGCGACGTCGCCAGGATTACAAATGCCGTCCATCCCCATCGAAAAGCGCGCAACTCACCCGGTTGCACGGGGAGATTTCGCTGGCTCGCTTCCGTCTGTGTCGTTATCCGCTGCTTACGGGAATTCTGGCGTCGTTTCCGCAACGGGCAAAGGCATCCTTCCTGCGACTCAATCGTCAGAAGTTTTGGGTCACAATACCAATCTTTTGCTCTCCCGGCAAGAATTCGTGGTTACGTGAGACGGAGTCGAGTGATCACTCGGACTTATCCCAAGTTCACGAGCAAACCGGATGTAAACGTCGACTGTGGGCAATCAGAGTGTCGATCAGTGCTTAGCGGGTCAAGTGCTGAGTTGTGGGCGGTTGGCTCTTCCAAGCCAATCTGAGTAGTTATTCCCGTTTTCGCAGAACGCACACACACGCTGCATGCTGATAAATCCCGAGAGCTGAACACCAGGCGCCAGATACTCCGTCCGGATGGGTTCTTCGCGCATCAGATCTGTGCTCAGATACTTCTTGTTGTCGTCGGGGAAAACGGTCACAACGATCGCATCGGATCCAAGCTGCTCTTGAACGATCAGAGCCGCCAGGAAGTTACAGCCAGAAGAAATCCCAACGGCCAGTCCCAGCGTCGAAGCGAGCTTCTGCGCCATAATGATTGAGTCGCCATCCGGAACTGGAATTACTTCATCCAGTGTGGATAGATCGACAATCGCGGGAATGAATTCATCGGATATGCCCTGGATGCGGTGCTTCCCCACTCTGTGTCCAGTGGATAGCGTCGGCGATTCCGCTGGTTCCACCGGGTGAACCTTGATCCTGGGGTTGTGAGCGCGAAGGAATCGCCCCACTCCCATCACAGTCCCGCCAGTACCGACTCCGGCGACGAAGGCGTCGGGCTGGAGACCAGCAGTCTGCAATTGCATCCGTATTTCCGGGCCGGTTGTGGTCTCGTGCGCTTCGGTGTTGGCCTCATTCGAAAATTGGCAGGGCAAGAAGACGTTTGGATGACTGCCGGCAAATTCCTCCGACATGTGAATGCTGCCGAGGAAGCCGCCATGTTCTTGGTTGACAAGAACGATCTCGGCGCCGTAGGCGCGAATCAGACACTTGCGTTCCTGGCTCATCCAGTCCGGCATAAAGATCGTGACGGGATGGCCGAGAGCGCGCCCAAGGGCTGCAAAGGAGATCCCCGTATTACCGCTCGTGGCCTCGGTGATTGTGTCGCCTGGGTGAAGTGTCCCGCTGGCATAGGCCTTCTTCAAAATGTACAGTGCCATGCGGTCTTTAATACTTCCTGTTAGGTTCAGGTGCTCGCACTTGGCATAGATAGTCCGAGGGCGTCCTGCATATGAAAACTCGATGCCTAGCAGTGGTGTGTTTCCAATCAAACGGGAAAGTTCCTTAAACCTCCTGTGAGCTGACGCGATTTCCCCGTTTTGCTTCGGTGGGCTGTTCAATGTTTCCACTGACGGACTCAATGCACACCTCCGTCCAGAAGGCGGCTCCACAGCTTGCTTTCGAGAACTTTTAATTTTCTCGATAATCGCTACTTGCTGCCGTGATTTCGATCACCCGCCGCGCCGCAGATGAATGGCGAACGAAGGAGACGACAATGACACATGAGCTACGCAGGCGCGGCACAGACGTACTGTCAAGAAGCCACCAGGAATCGAGCGGCGTCATCTCTTGTGCTCGGAGCTCGGAAACTATTCGGAACTATTAGGTGCGAGCGCTGAAGATACACTCTGGTTCCACTGCCGAATCCATGTTAAGCATTACAGACCCGTTCACTGCACGAGCCGGTTGTACTTCTTCAGGACTTCTCGCAGTTGATCGTGTGGGAGCGCCATCACAGTGTGGCCTTTTCTGCCGGTCATCGTCTGGGCAGCGATCAGCGCATTCACGACGGCTTCCTCGGTTGCCTGCACCGTGGCCAGGAAAATCGGATTCAGCGCGTCGTTCGTCACCATGGCGAATGTGCCCACACGCTTGGCCGAGGATGTCTGCGGATTCGCAGTCGAAAAGGCGATAAAAATGTCTCCCGAACCATCGCCGGAGTAGCTTCCCATTCGCCCCAGCCCCAAAGTCACCCTCCTGGCCACTCGCTTCAGTTGAGTTGGAATCAACGGAGCATCCGTGGCGACCACCACGATGATGGAACCTACATCGTCATCCCAGACTTTCGCTCCTGAAATCTCTCGGCCGACCGGCACGCCGGCGATCCGCAACTGATCGCGCTGGCCGTAGTTGCACTGCACCAGCACTCCCACGGTGTAGCCACCATACTTGGCGTCAAGAACGCGCGACGCCGTGCCAATCCCGCCCTTGAATTCGTTGCAGATCATTCCAGTACCGCCGCCCACATTGCCCTCTTCGACCGGCCCCGAACGTGCGCTGTCGAGAGCGTGGAAAGCATCCTCGGGCTTCACGTGGAAGCCGTTGGTGTCGTTCAAATATCCATCCCAGGTCTCGGCGACTACGGGCAGTGACCACGCATAGCCTTCCTTGTCGGGACCGCGCTTTTTCAGGCGCCATGCGATCACCGCATCCCGTACGGTCCCCACGCTATGGGTATTTGTGATCATCACTGGTCCCTCGAGGAAACCGGAATCTTCCACCCACGTGGTCCCGGTCATCTCGCCATTGCCATTCTCGGTAAACCATCCGGCAAAGACCGGATCGTTTGAGTCCTTGCCTCGAGGAAGGATCGCAGTCACTCCCGTGCGCACCGAGTGCGGCCCGGATGAAGTTCCTGCCTCATCTGAAATGAGAGTCGTGTGACCCACCTCGACGCCTTTGACATCGGTAATGGCATTTAGCGGTCCGGGGTTGCCATCAAACGGAATACCGAGGTCGCGCGCCCGCGGGTTGCTTTGAGCGCACACCAAGCCCGACAGTATCGAACAAAGAATAAGGAGAACAGCCGAGTCCTTCAGGTAGAGCCTAGTCATCGAAGTGTCTCCAGGCCCTTCAGTCAAAACATCTGTTTCGCGTGCTGCGGCCGCTCCACAGTTTGATTGACAAAGGGCGCACAGCGGGCTTATTTTCGCACGAACCGGCGCGCTGCGCGCCCATGAGGGGGAACCGATGCGGCGGATGGTCGTGTTGGTGCTGGTCTTCTGTACAGCTTCTTTTCAGTCGCGCGGTCAGTCTTCCACTTCTTCGTTGCGTGGGTCCGTGTCGGATCCGCAGGGTGCAGTCCTTGTGGGGGCAACGGTAACCCTGTTGAACCCGAGCACCGCTTTTTCCCGGATCACCAAAACCGACGGAGCAGGCGTTTACCAATTCCTCCAGATTCCTCCGGGAACCTACTCGCTTACCGTGAGCACGGCTGGATTCGCAACAATCAAAGAGGGGAACCTGCAACTGCTTGTGAATGTTCCCGCGACAGCGAACTTCACCATGCGGCTGAAGACGGAACTCGCCACGGTCGAAGTGCAGAGTGCGACCGTGCAGGTCAACACACAGGATGCGACCATCGGAAACGCCTTTGGCTCTTCTCAGATCGAAGATCTTCCTTTCGAGGGACGCGACCCTACGCAAATTCTGAGCTTGCAACCCGGTGTGACGTTTGTCGGCACCAACGTCGATCAGAATTATGACAGCCGTGGCGGATCGGTGAGCGGAGCTCGCAGCGATCAGACCAACATTACGCTCGACGGAGTCGATGACAACGACCAGGTCAAGGGATACGCATTCAAGGGGGCGTTGCGTTCGACGCTGGATTCGTTGCAGGAGTTCCGCGTGACTACCAACAGCGCCAACGCAGACCAGGGCCGCTCTTCGGGCGCGCAGGTTGCGCTGGTCACAAAGGGCGGGACGAACAGTTTTCACGGTTCAACGTATGAATACAACCGCACCAACGTCGGCTACGCCAACGACTGGTTCAACAAGCAGGCCGAGCTTCAGTCGGGCCTGCCCAACAAACCGGGCCAGTTGATCCGAAACACTTTCGGGGCGACTCTTGGCGGACCCATCCAGAAGGACCGCGTCTTTTTCTTTCTCGCTTATGAAGGCCAGCGCACGCGGGAGAATGTCCAGACCACGCGGGTGGTCCCCAGCGACAACTTGCGGACTGGATACGTCAGTTACCTGACCTGCGGAACAGACATCACCTGCGGTGGTGGCACGACCACGCCCACCCAGGTCAATCTGACTCCTGCTCAACTTTCGACCATGGATCCGAATTGCACCGGCACCGGAAGTTGCGTCTACTCTGTCGGCAGCGCGCCTCCTCAACCGCATCCAGGCCCGAATCCCAATGTCGAAACGTTGTTTCAGCAGTACCCGCAATCCAACTCGACTGCGGTCGGAGACGGGCTGAATTTTCTGGGATATACCTTCCCCGCTTCGACGCCAGGCAGCTTGAACACGTTCGTTGCCAAGTTTGATTTCAACATCACTCCCAACCAACACGTTTTCGTGCGCGGAGGGTTGGTGGACGACAACAGCGGCCTCGGGCCCGAGTTCCCCGGCCAGCCACAATCGACCGTGATGACGGACACGAGCAAGGGTCTGATTGCGTCATACACCGCGACCTTGCGGCCAACCCTCATCAACAATTTTCGTTATGGGTTCATCCGACAGGGAATCGGAAGCCTGGGACAGGTCGATGCTCCTTACATCTTTTTTGGCAACGGGCCTGATTCACTCTACGCCCAGACCCTGACCACGAAGGCCACGGTGCCCGTGCATAATCTGGTGGACGACCTCGCATGGGTCAAGGGCAACCATACCTTTCAGTTTGGCGGCAACCTTCGCATCATTACCAACAATCGCAGCTCCAACGTCGATTCGTACTCCTATGCCAGAACTTATACCTTGTGGCTCTTCCCTAGCGCCTTCATCGCGAATGCTGGAGGGAGCCTGGATCCAGCTGCGTTCGGGCTCCCGGCAGTGGAGTCTAATTTTCAGTTTGGCTACGACTACCCGGTAATTGCGTTGACCGGGCTGCTCGATTCCGGGTTTGCGGCTTATAACATCACAAAGCAAGGCAACGAATTGCCAACCGGAACGCCCGCCCTGCGTCATTTTCGGGCGCACGAGTTTGAGACTTATGTTGAGGATTCCTGGCGCGTGACTCCGCAACTGGTCCTCACCTACGGAATCCGCTACACACTTCTGCAGCCGCCGTACGAAACCACTGGAGCGCAAGTGGAACCTTCCATCAGCATGGAGGATTTTCTGCAGAAGCGCGGGCAGGTCATGCTCATGGGCCAGACGTACAATCCACCGATCAGTTTCGTACTTGGCGGGAAGGCGAATAACGGCCCTCCATTCTGGGGCTGGGACTACGGGAACGTGGCTCCCAGGCTGGCGTTTGCCTGGTCCCCGAAACCTCACGGCGGCTGGCTGCGACAGGTGTTCGGCGATGCTGGAAAAAGCTCGATTCGCGGCGGTTGGGGCATGTACTACGATCACTTCGGCCAGGGGATCGTGGACAGCTTCGATCGCAACGGTTCATTCGGGCTGAATGGATCGATTCAAAATCCGATCGGAGAGTACAGTATCGACAACTCGCCGCGATTTACCGCTCCCAATGCAATTCCAGCCGGGGACCTTGTGTCCGTCCCGTCGGGACCTTTTCCCAAGCCGGCGCCGAGCGGCCTGCCCGAGGGAGCGACTACCTACTGGGGAATGGACGACAAGTTGAAGACGCCCTACTCTTACGCGTTTGACTTCACTGTCAGCCGCGAATTGCGGGGCAACTTCGTATTCGAAGCGGCATACATCGGAAGACTGGGCCGCCGCCTGCTGCAGGAAGAAGATCTGGCCATGCCGCTTGATCTGCACGACCCAAAAACCGGCGTGGACTATTTCAGTGCGGCCACCATGTTTTCAAAAATGGCTGGGGCGGGCACCCCGGTCAGCAGCGTGTCCACTGCGAACGCCGGCACTTATTGGGAAGATATGTTTCCGGCGTCGGTTCAATACCCGGGATACGGCGGGCAAATTCCGGTCAGCCAGCTTTCCCCTTGTAACAACTTCCCATTTCCCAACACTCCGAACGTTACCGTAACTCAGGCGATGTACGAATCGTTTGCCTGCAATGTGCACAACGAGACACTCCCGCTCATCTTCGCTGACGTACCGGGCGAGTTCGGCACGACCGGCTGTTATCCTCTATGCGCCACCATTCCCGGCCAGACCAACTCGAGCGGCTACACGCCCTACGCCTTCTTCAATCCTCAGTTCACTTCACTTTACGCGTGGCGAAGTGCGGGCACCAGCTCCTACCATTCCCTGCAACTGATCCTGCGCCATGGCAGGAGCCACGGCCTGCAGTGGGATTTCAACTACACCTTTTCAAAATCGATTGATATCGGGTCGAGCGCCGAGCGCATCAATTCCTACGACGCCTACTACCAGGCCGACCAGATCATCAACTCGTGGTCGCCGGCTCAGCTCCGCGGCGTCTCCGACTTTGACACTACCCATCAATTCAATACCAACTGGGTCTATGAATTGCCGTTTGGACGCGGCAGGCAATTCGGGGCCTCGTTGAGCGGCTGGCAAAACGCTTTGATCGGAGGTTGGCAGTGGTCGGGCCTGGCGCGCTGGACCAGCGGTTTCCCCACCACCATCGAAACCTTCACCAGTTTCCCCACGAACTGGTATTTGCCCTCGACGGCGATTCTTTCCGGCCCCAAGCCGAAGACAGGTGCGTTCATCGACCCCAGAACCGGCAATCCGGATTTGTTTCAGAATCCCGCCGGGGCGCAAGGCGATTTTCGCTTCTCCTATCCCGGAGAGTCCGGCCAGCGCAACGAACTCCGCGGTCCTGGCTTCTTCGGTATCGACACGGCTCTAAGCAAGTCATGGAGAATTCATGAATCTCAGAGCCTGAAGTTCAGCTGGGATATTTACAATGTGACCAACGCAGTTCGTTTCGACGTAGCCCCACTGCCCCAAACGACGGGACAACTGGAACAGCCTTCCACAGTGTTCGGCACATACTCCAGCACGCTGACCAAGCCTCGTGTGATGGAATTTGCCCTTCGGTATAGTTTTTAGCGATTGACCATGAACGACGCCCTGCGACTCTGCGCACCGGTTATTTTTTCTTTGAGCGCGCTTTCTGTGTTTGTCTGCGCTCAATCCCAACCGGCAGCGGATTTGATCATCACCCACGCCAAGGTCTGGACCGTCGACAAATCGATGCCGTCGGCTGAGGCTGTCGCGGTGATGGGAGACCGCATCGTCGCGGTGGGTTCGAATGCGGAAATCGAGGTGTGGCACGGCGCGCACACGCGTGTCATCGACGCCGCAGGCCACCTGCTGTTGCCGGGCTTCAATGACGCGCATGTGCATTTTGTCTCGGGCGGACAGCAGCTCACCAATGTCCAGCTGAACGACGCTACGACTCCACAGGAGTTTGCCCGCCGCATCGGCGAGCGCGCCAAGATTACGCCGAAGGGAGAGTGGATTCTCGGAGGGAACTGGGACGAGACCAAGTGGAATCCGGAACAAATACCCACCAAGGAGCTGATTGATCCGCTCACGCCGGATACGCCAGTGTTTGTCAGCCGCTACGACGGCCACATGGGACTGGCCAATTCTGTGGCGTTACACCTCGCGGGGATTACGGCGAAGACTCCCGATCCGCCCGGCGGCACCATCGTGCGCGATGCGCAGGGCAATCCCACGGGCGCCCTCAAAGATGCAGCCACCGATTACATCGACAAAGTTGTACCGCCGCTCTCCCATGACCAGCGCCTCAAGGTGATCCAACGAGCGCTCGCTTACGCAGCCTCCGTGGGCGTAACTAGCGTCCAACATATGAACCCCGATTATGAGGACATCGCCGTCTACTCCGAACTGGAGCGGCGCGGCGAGCTGACCACCCGGATTTACGCGGCTCCTCTGATTACCCAAGTCGACGACCAGGCAAAACTCGGCATCGGCCATGCCTTCGGAGGGCCCTACCTGCGCATCGGCGCGCTCAAGGCGTATGCCGATGGTTCCCTAGGATCGGGGACGGCTTACTTCTACGAACCGTTCTTGAATCAGGGCAACAACCGCGGACTATTGTCCGACGAAATGCATCCGATTTCTCTCATGCGGGATCGCTATATGAAAGCGGACGCAGCGGGATTGCAGATCTGCACCCACGCCATCGGTGACGAGGGCATCTCGACGATCCTTGACCTATATGCAGAAGTAATCAAAGCCCACGGTGAAGCCGATCGCCGCCTACGCATCGAGCACGCACAACACATGGCGGCCAAGGATTTCGACCGCTTCGCCCAGTTGCATGTGATCGCTTCCGTTCAGCCCTACCATGCCATCGACGACGGCCGCTTTGCCGAGGCGCATATCGGCCACGATCGGGCCAGCCGGACCTACGCCTTTCGGACTTTCCTGGACCACGGCGTGCGGCTGGCCTTCGGCACGGATTGGGAAGTAGCTCCCTTGAACCCTCTGTTGACCGTTTATGCCGCGGTAACGCGAGCAACGCTGGATGGGAAGAATCCCGGCGGCTGGTTCCCCGAGCAGAAGCTTTCGGTGGCAGAAGCAATTGAGGCTTACACAATGGGCTCAGCATATGCCGAATTTCAGGAGAAGGAAAAAGGCTCGATCACTCCAGGAAAATTGGCCGACATGGTTCTTCTCAGCGACGACGTTTTCTCGATTGCTCCCGAAAAAATCCGCGACGCTCGAGTGTTGAAAACGTTTGTCGGAGGCAAGTTGATCTTCGATGTAGCTGCAGTGGGTAAACAGTAGCTAGCCCAGCACAGTGTGACTCGGCTCACTGCACCCCGGGCAAGCGGGCGTGAAAAATAACTGTAGCGCTTTTTGAGAGCGACCAATCCTGAGAGGCTTGCCCGGTTCGTGGCGGATTCACCTTCCGGGTGTTGTCACGGGAGAGTAAAGGAGGTCCATATGAGCGCTGCCGTAATCACGACCTTCGCGCCACAATCCAACGACTCCACAGCCACGGTAGAGCGCTATCAAGATGGCTATATCGCAGCAGAAGCAGTAGTTGGTTTTGCCCAGACCGTCAAGCTTGGCGGCATCTTTGCCGCGGGCGTGGTTTTTGTGGCAGGCCTTGTCGAATTCATATTGAATCCAGCAGAGCATCATGGTTTCGCTGTGGTCTTTGCCTCGGCGATTGCTTGCGCGGTTCTGCTGGTGCTGATTTCGCAGATCGTAGCCATGGGTCTTCGTGCCGAAGGGCAGTTGCTGAAAGCCGCCTTCGATTCCGACGTCAATTCATCGCCTTTCCTTTCAAACGCGCAGCGAGCACAGGCGATGTCACTCAGGAAGCGGCCGCCAGTTCCTACGTGCGTGCCGGTCTGGACCGAGTAGTACTCATGAGAACGGTCTTGTAAGAAGCTCCTGACGATTGGGCGTCGAGTAAGCCTGGAGTCGGACAGGGTCAGCCAGTTCAATGCAACTACCGACACTCGACAAGTTTCCTAAAAGGGTGCTTGCCGCGATTGACATAGAGACGGCTTTCATCGTTTCTCGTCTCATCGTCGCGGCTGAGAGGCTGCAAGTCTTCCGAACACTGCAAGGCAAGCGCATGAAGGCTGCGGCGATCGGACGCACACTGAAGATCCACAAGTCCTACCGTGATCCATTCCTGAACTCGCTCGTTTCCCTGGGGCTGCTGCACAAGGCAGGCGATACCTACTGGAACACACGTTTTGCGGAAAAGTACTTCATCGATGAGCGGTCGATTTACTGGACCCGACAGTACTCAAAGGAATGCGTTGAGGCATACAAGGCGCTGGCTTTTCTAGAGAAAACGCTTGCGTTGGGGCGGGAAACCCACGCCGTCAAAGGCCTGAAGAAGGCCCGCTATGTGCAGGAAATGGCGCGGGACCGGCGTCAGGCGGAAGACTTCACCCAGATGCTGTTCCACTTTCATCAGGAGGATGCCGAGGCGCTGGCGAAGCACCTGAATCTCTCGCAGCATCGGGCAGTGCTAGACGTGGGCGGTGGGTCCGGTGTGATGTCGATTGCGCTGGCAAGGAAGAACCCGCGCTTGCGTGCCTGTGTTCTTGATCTGGCTACGGTATGCAGTATTGCTGCCCGAAACATCCGGCGGGCAGGGTTGACCAAGCGCGTCGACACTCTGCCGGGAGACATCCGACGCAGATTACCGACAGGCTATGACGTGATCATGTTCTGTGACATCGGTTCGTTGTCCAAGGAGCTGTTGAGGAATGCCTACAAAAGCCTGCCCCCGGGCGGACTTGTTGTCGCGGTAGACCGCTATCTGTCTGACGACGGCACCAAGCCATTGGATCGACTGGTCGCCCAGTTCGTCTCGTCTTCTTTCGGTCAGGCAACCAGGTCCGACATGGTAGGCGTAGTGCAGTCTTGTGGTTTTCGGGCGGTTGAAGCCAGCAATGTGTACCGCGATTTGTGGGTTATCACCGGCAGCAAGCCCGACAAGGTTGGATGATAAGCGATCGAGAACTTGCCTGGATCAAAGCAGACTTCCTATTACCAATCCCCGAAGGCGGGCAGTGGATCATTTTCGGGTTGCCGACGACTCAACGACTGCCCGCTTGCGCCCTGGAACTGTGAACTTCAGTTCGCTTTGCTCCGCGTCAACGAGCACGTTGTCGCCATCCTTAACGTCGCCATGCAGAATCTTTAGCGCCAATGCGTCCTGGACCAGTTGCTGCACGGAACGCTTCAGTGGGCGCGCACCGAAACCGGGATCATGGGCTTCAGCCAGCAGCAGTTCCTTGGCTCCGGTGGTCAACTCCAAGCTAATTTTTCGTTCGGCCAGCAATCGGCGCACCTCCTCCAGCCGCAGGTCAAGAATCTTGCTCAGTTCTTCTTTGCCCAGCGAATTGAAGACGATGATGTCGTCTACGCGGTTGAGAAATTCAGGCTTGAAATACGGTCGGAGACGATCCAGCAGCTGCTTCCTGGCTTGCTCCGCGGTCCCTGAAGCACTCAGCGATTCCGCAGTCAGATTCGCAAGGTTGAGGTTCGAGGTCATGATGAGGACGGTATTGCGGAAGTCCACGGTATGGCCTTTCCCGTCAGTGAGGCGGCCGTCGTCCATGATCTGCAAAAGGATGTTGAATACGTCATGGTGAGCCTTCTCGATCTCGTCAAAGAGCACGACTGAGTAGGGATGGCGCCGCACTGCCTCGGTGAGCTGACCTCCCTCCTCGTAACCTACGTATCCCGGCGGTGCGCCGATGAGCCGTGATACGGCATACTTCTCCATGTATTCCGACATATCAAGGCGCACCAGAGCCCGCTCATCATCAAAGAGGAACTCGGCCAGGGCGCGCGCGAGTTCGGTCTTGCCCACGCCTGTCGGCCCCAGGAAAATAAACGAACCGATCGGGCGCCTGGGATCAGACAGGCCGGTGCGGGCTCGACGGATTGCGTTGGATAAGCGCTCTAACGCGCGATTCTGGCCGATTACCCGGCTGCGCAACCGATCTTCCATGCCGACCAGCTTCTCGACCTCTGCCTCCAGCAACCGCGATACGGGAATGCCGGTCCACTTGGAAACAATGCGTGTGATCTCGTCTTCGTCGACCTCTTCCTTGAGCATGAGTGCGCTGCGCCGACGATTAAACTTCGATTGGAGTTTATGCAATTCCTGGCGCGTCTCGCGAAGCTTGCCCCGGCCATCTCTTCCTCCAGGCAACTCTGCATCACGCAGCTGAGCCTGATCGAGCATCTTCAGTTGTTCGATTTTGTGTTCGAGCTCATGCATCCGGCTGACGGCGTCCTTCTCCTGCTTCCAGTGGGCCGTGAGGTTGTTCACTTGATGTTGAAGCGAAGCCATCTCGCGATTGAGTGCCCGGCGCCTTTGGCGGGAAGAGGCAGTTTCCTCCGTTGCGAGTGCTCCGTTCTCGATCGCTAATTGTGCGGCGCGGCGCTGTAACCCATCGATCTCGCGTGGTACTGAATCGATCTGCATGCGCAAAGAAGCAGCTGCCTCGTCCACGAGGTCGATGGCCTTGTCGGGCAGAAAGCGACCGGAAATGTAGCGATGCGAAAGCTTGGCTGCTGCTACGATGGCCGAATCCTTGATGCGTACACCGTGATGTCGCTCATAGCGCTCTTTAAGGCCGCGCAGAATGGCGATGGTCTCCTCCACGCTAGGCTCGGCCACGAAGACGGTCTGGAACCTGCGCTCCAGCGCCGGATCTTTCTCCATGTGTTTGCGGTACTCGGTGAGAGTCGTGGCTCCGATAGCGCGCAACTCGCCGCGGGCCAGAGCCGGCTTCAGCATATTTGACGCATCAATCGCGCCCTCGGCCGCTCCTGCTCCAACCAGCGTGTGCAGTTCATCGATGAACAGCACAATCTGCCCCTGCGCGTCTTCGATCTCCCGCAGCATGGCCTTCAGACGATCTTCAAACTCTCCGCGATACTTCGTTCCTGCCACCATTGCGCCGAGGTCCAAGGCGACCAGGCGCTTGCTCTTGAGCGGTTCGGGGACATCCGCGGCCACAATCCGCAGCGCCAGTCCTTCGACAATGGCAGTCTTGCCGACACCGGGCTCGCCAATCAGTACAGGATTATTCTTGGTTCGCCGCAACAGCACCTGAATTACGCGCCGGATCTCGTCATCGCGGCCAATGACCGGATCGAGCTTGCCCCGGCGCGCTAATTCGGTAAGGTCTCGCGCATAACGTTCCAGCGCTTCGTAGTGATTTTCCGGGACGGCTTCGCTGGCTGACGCACCGGGGCTGCGAATGGAGATCAGTGCCCGCAGAAGGGCATTGTGGTCGGCGCCGTAACGCATGAGCAACGCTCGGGCAGGATCGTTCTCGAGGTCCGCGATTGCCAGCAGCAAGTGCTCCGTCGAGATGTGTTCTTCCGCGAGATCGGCAGCCTCTTCGAAGGCTTGCTCCAGAACTTTGCTCGCTGCCCATGAGGGCTCTGCCTTTAACATCCCACCGATCCAAACCGCCGGTAGCGCAGCCACCATGTGCTGCACATCCGCGAGCATTGCCTGCCGGTCGACTCCTATCTTGCTTAACAGGGGCACCAGAATGCCTTCGCGGTCGGCCAACAGGGTTGCCAGCAGATGCAGGGGAGTAATCTCAGCGTGGCCGTGCTTCGAAGCCAGATACTTGGCGTTTTGCACCGCCTGCTTCGCCTTGGACGTCAGTTTTTCCCAACTCGCGGTGGTCATCGGCATGTGCAAGTCCTGCACTCCGCCGTCGGGCGGAGTTTATCCCGCCTTACCCAGGGGCGCTGTGTACGCATTCATTGACGAACAACTCGGGGCGGTGTTGTGGTGACAGATCGTGGGACTGCCAACTAAACACCGGCTCAAGCCCCGCGTCCCTCAGCTTCGCCGAATAAATTGGCGCATCGTAAGAATGGGCAGCGAACTGGCATCCACCGTGGTGAAGTGAGTAGCCACCGGGCGTCGTAGAACAGTTCAGTGTAAACAGGCAGCCGCCTCCCCTGGCCAGTTCCACGCAAAGATCCCAATCTTCCCGCGTGCTCACAAACGCCACCGTGGAGGGTGCAAAAATGTTGTGCAGCGCTACACTGACCAGGAACTCCTGACGATTGGGGATAAAAGGCGAGTCCTGGAAAAGCGCGCCAGGAGCGGGCTTGAGACGGGGAAGGCCGAGAATCGTGGTGCCGCGTCCGTACTGCTTCTGTAGATATTCTTCGTGAAGCAGGAGCGTGGCCCAGTCGTGCCGCCAGTCCGAAAGGCCTGAGAGCACGCCCAAGCCGACGTGCTCAACACCAGCTTCCAGCATGCGTTCGTAAGCATCCAGCCGATACTCAAAGTTTGCTTTCTTCGTCTTGCCGGGATGAAGTACGGCGTACCTGGACCTGTCGTAAGTTTCCTGCCAGAGCACCGACCAGCACAGCCCCGCATCGATCAGGCACCGATAATCGGCCTCGTCGAACGCCTCGGCGCTGATTCCGACGAGGCCACCGCCGTGGTTTTCCAGCAAACCTCGAACCAGTTCCACATGGCGGCACATGGCATCCATGCGCATTCGCGGATCGGTTGAGTAGACAAGCTCCAGAACTCGCAGCCCCTTTTGCTCGATGAGATAGAGTGCCTCTTGTTTCAGTTCGTCATCAGTCAATCGTCTGCGTTCGACTCCGACGCCTTTGTTGCCGCCGCGGAAGTTGCAATAGAGGCATTGCTCCTGGCAGATGCTGGTCACATAAAGAGGGGCGATCACAAATACCCGGCCGCCGAAGAGGCCCGCTTTAACGGATGCAGAGCGGGCGAGAATCGACTGGTCCAACTCTCCACTTCGCCCGAAACCCTCGCTCCATAACACAGGAATGAAGTCGGAAGCCACGTGCGGACGGAGTTCCTCCAGATCTTGCAGGCGCCTGTGACCGAGGTCCGACGCCTGTTCCCATGCGATCGCGTATCGCTCCGAGAACATCTTTTCCTCCTCTTTAACAATACGTGCGAGTGAGCACATTAGGGTGTGACGAATCGCACAAACGCATGTGATCGTGGTCAAGATGCGGCCGAGACGCCTGTCCGGTGCGGCGGGACGAGTATTATGAATGGCGGAGCTAGAACGTCGATGGCAGAGCAATTCACCGACCGCCTGCGCCAGACGGCGGATGCAATTTGGGAGGCACAATTTCAGCACCCATTTGTGCGAGGGATTGCCGAAGGAACCCTAAGCCTGGAGAGATTCCAGTTCTGGTTGCGACAGGACTATCTGTTCCTGATTGAATACGCGCGCCTGCTCGCCATTGCTGCCGCGCGCAGCCCGGATCTGGACACAATTATCCGCTTCGCGACGCTGCTCAAGGAAACGGCGGAGACAGAAATGAACCTTCACCGGGCATACGTTGCCGAGTTCCAGATTCGGCCGGAAGAACTAGAGCAAGAACCCATCGCGCCCTCTACTCGCGCCTACACCGATTTCCTGTTGCGAGTCGCTGCCACCGGCGATTTTGCCGAACTGGTTGCAGCACTGCTGCCTTGCATGTGGGGCTACAGTGAACTCGGCCAACGTCTGGCTGAGGAGCCTGCTACCGCCAACAACCGCTATGCCAAGTGGATCGCGATGTATAGCTCGCGCGAATTTGCCGAACTGGCGCAATGGTGCTGCGACCTGCTGGATCGCGTGGCTGCAGGCCTGCCCGATCGCGAATTGCACAAGCTGGAGGTTGCGTTTCTCACGAGCAGCCGCTATGAGTGGCAGTTCTGGGAGGCAGCCTGGAAAATGGAACAGTGGCCGGTATGAAAGATGCGTAGTTCTCGCAACGGGAAGGCAGGCTACCAATGACGATACCTCGCGTCCTGATCATTGCCGGATCCGACTCCAGCGGCGGTGCCGGCATTCAAGCTGATCTGAAGACGGTCTCGGCGCTCGGCGCCTTCGGCATGACCGCAATTACCGCTCTCACCGCCCAAAACACAACCGGGGTCTTCGGTGTAATCGAGATTGAACCCAAGTTCGTGCTCCAGCAGATCGAGGTGTGCGTTAACGACATCGGTTGCGACTCGGTAAAGGTCGGGATGCTCTCCAGTCCAGCGATCATTGAGGCCGTTGCATCTGCGATTTCCTCACACAAGCTGAAACCGCTGGTCGTCGATCCAGTGATGATCGCTAAGAGCGGCGCGCCCCTGCTGAGGCCGGAGGCCATCGCAACGCTCAAAACGAAATTGCTGCCCCTGGCCACCGTGACCACGCCAAATCTGCACGAAGCGGGAGCACTTACAGGACGCGAAATCAAGACGCTGGCGCAGATGAAGGAAGCTGCTCAGGCAATCTTTGATCTTGGGCCGGCAAACGTCGTCGTAAAAGGCGGTCATCTGGAGGGAGTGGCTGCGGATGTGTTGTTCGACGGCCGTGATTTTACCGAGTTTCGGGCTGAGCGCATTGATACGAAGAATACGCACGGCACCGGCTGTATCTTCGCATCAGCCATCGCCGCTAATCTGGCTCACAAAAAAGCCGTGCGGGAAAGTGTGGCTGCGGCCAAAGAGTTCATCACCTGCGCCATTCGCTCTGCACTACCCGTAGGCAAGGGAAACGGTCCCGCCAATCCGATGGCGAAGTTGTGCAGCCCGGCAGGATTGGATGCACCTTGAGAATCTGAGAAATGAAGCTGCCGATGGTTAGCCCGCCTAACTGTTGATCCTGAGGCCGCCCCTTCTTTCAGGACAGCCTGTCGCGCTACTATTACTTGCTTGCGACGCAAAAAGTCACCGCGATCAAGGCGTGCTGCCAGGTCGAAGAGCGTGCGGTTTCTGACTGTGGGGCAGACCGCGCGAATTCTGGGAATCAGTTCCTCCACCTTGCGCCTATGGGAAAGCGTGGGTCTTGTAACGCCCGCGCGCAGTGCAGGCAGCTATCGTCTATATGCTCCCGAGTTGCTCGATGTTCTCAAACGCATCAAGTACCTGCGTGATGTAAAAAAGTTAAACGTCCCCGGGATAAAAGAGGCATTGGGAAACAACTTACCTGTCAACCAATCCTCGCATGCGGGCAAGCCCACTCCGGATCTGGGTAACAAACTTCGGCGACTTCGCAAGAAAAGAGGTCTAACCGTAACGGAGGCGGCCAGGCAGGCCCACATATCCGCAGGCTTTCTCAGCGCCATCGAACTCTCTCGTGCCAACCCTTCCGTAGCCACAATTTACCGTTTGGCGGCGGCGTACGGTACGACGGTACTGGACCTGTACGACTTGCCAGCGCAATCGAATCGTGTGATTCGGCCGCGCAATCGCAAAAACCTGGAGACGAAATCCGGTGTTCGCATGGAATTGCTCTCTACAGGCACGAAGATGCTCGAATCCATGTTGATACGGGTTCCACCTGGAGCGGGAAGTGACGGCACATACATGCACCAAGGCGAAGATTTCCTTTACATGCTCGATGGAACGTTGGAAGTCTGGCTTGATGAAGTGGAATGTCACCTACTTGAGCAGGGCGATAGCTTCTGGTTCGAAAGTAACCGCGGCCACCGCTGGTTTAACCCCACGAACAGAGAGGCGGCGGTTTTGTGGGTTAACACTCCTCCAACATTCTGATCTTCGCTCCTGGGCTCACGCTGGAGAATCTAGAAGCTGAATCGCAAAGAGAGCTGCTGGACCCGCGCGAGCGTCAACGTATTGCGGTACAAGCCGAATGCCGTCATCGGGAGTGAAAACGTTGGAGGGCGGAGCGCAGGTGCCCGGCTCATGCAAGGCGGGCTAGAAGGGGACCGCAAACCCTACTATAGGTCGGGAAGGTTAGAGAAGGCGCGCCGACCTTGTCAAGCAACAAATGGATATGCCTGCCCTGGCAAAGTGCGCGCAATGGCTGCTTTTGCGGGCACGGCGTCAGACGGACAGAAGCTCCTGCACTGCCCGATAACCTTGATCGATAGCCTGGTCGGTGTAAGCGGCCGCGGCCGCATCGGAATTCGCAATCGTGATGCGCCCAAACGGACGGCGAGCAATGTCGCACGGCCGTTTGCCTTCAGGCCAATCCAGATCCCACAGCGGGTTGTATTCGTACGCGTAGCCGTGCGGCCAGCGATTCACAGTAATAGCCTCGATATCGCGGGCAGGATCAAAACCGCCGCCGGCTAACACGCGTGCAAGTTGGTCGCGGATGTTTCGCTCAAAAGTCTCAAACGGCGTAGCCAGCAAATCGTAGTGCCCGGCGCGCTGCTGCTCTCTGGCAGAAAGGCCCGGCTGGCAAGGAGTGCGCAGCATGTGCACCAGGACCGGGTCCTCGGGAGATTGTGGCGGCTTGTAGTCACCGATGTTGACAGCCTGATCCAGATTCATCGAGGTGTGATACATGCCCGGACAGGAGACACCCGTGACGCCAAGTCTTTGAAATGCTGTCCAGTTGCGGAGGCCTACAACTGTGTAAACCAACGGCACCTTCACCCCATAGTGCAGCGCTTCTTTCTGCTGTGCAGGCAGGTCCGGGCAAAGGTACGGAATGACCATATTCCAGCAGGCCAGCACCACTCCTTTGGCACGTACGCTGTACGCTTTCTGATCACGACCGTACACGACCTCAACTTGCTTGGCGGAGGCAGCATCTCCTACATGGCGCGAAAGCACCACCGTGCTGTTCAGGCGTATACGGACTGGAGAATCTGCGTGATCAAGGCGACCGTAGTCCATCTTGGCGGTCACAATATCCTCAGCCGTGCTACCTGCAGCCGAACCTGGAACTAGCGACCGCACTAACATTCGCGCGATCGAAGCATTGCCGTCGGGAAAGTGGAAGTAGAACTCTTCCTGTCGTGTCACCTCTCCCAATGCGGTGAAGGTCAGGCCTTTTGAAGGTACGCGATCAAGACCCATTCCCTGAAAACCAGGAAAGTGAATGGCCCAGCAATCCAGTGCCGGAACCGCGTCGATGCCGATTCCATACAGCCCATGAGTACGAGTTTGGTAGAAGGGAATAACGTCGGGATGCGCCTTGACCACGTTGAGCAGGAAGTCCTTGTAGCTCATCTTGGAGAGCCGGGCTTTCTTCTGCTCCTGAGGCACTCCTTCCATGTAGTCAACTTTTGCTTCTTGAATGCGCGCGATATCTTGCTGAGCCTGCGCCGACAGCGGAGTCCGCGCGAGAAAGTCCGCCCATTTGCCGGACGCGCCCTGCCGCCCATAGAAGCCTCCCGGCGCATTGGTGACCAATCGCTCGGCTCCGAAAGTCTCCTTGTCAAAGAAATAGCCAAATCCAAGAGCGCCGAACGCTCCGTTGCCGGCGTATTTCTTCTCGAGTGCCGGGGGATCGATGCCCAGCTCGGTAAGTAGTCCGCGCGCTTCCTTGCTGTAAGGAAACGGCGACTCAATCGATACAGTTCCGCCATTGGCCAGCAGCATTCGTCCACCGAGATGGAACTCGTTTCTCTTAGCGTGCCCGCCGAAATCGTCGTGATTGTCGAGGATCAGAATGCGAGCGGAAGGCCCGGTGTGCTTGCGATAAAAGTACGCGGCCGCCAAACCGCTGATGCCGCCGCCTGCCACCACCAGGTCATATTCCTCGCCCGTCTCCACCGGCTTGCCTGCTTTTTCCCAGAAGGTTCCATCGCGCAGCGTGTGGGCGACTTCAAAAGCGCCGGGATGACTTCCGCGCATTCCCGTGAGCGTTGGAGGATAGTAGTTAGGGCGATCCTGCGCCGAAAGTGCGGGCGCTTGAGCTGCGAGCAGCGCTCCCAGCCACGGGCTGGCCAGCACGCCCCCGGCGCCGATGGCCATGCCGTTCAAGAAATCACGGCGCGTGATGTTGCGGTTCATGCCTAGCTGGCGATCGCGAGAACGACTGCCGTTTTCATCTGCGAAGTCGGTCATATTCCTTTACACACCTTTTCACTTGTTCCTGAACTGCTCCGTAGACCTGTCCATTGCTATACCCATGCCTGTCACTCCTGATTACCAAGTTATCATCGCCGGAAATTTATGTTTCAACTATGGTCGACCATAGTCCCGATCTTGAGACACGGCCGGGTTCAACCAGATGCACGATAAATAAGCAGAAACATCAAGTGCCGCATTGAGGGGCCCACCGTTACGGTTGAAGAGATGGCTGCCTGTCACAGCCGAGGCACATTACTACAAGTCCGCAAGGTTAGAAAAGGCTATGAGTACTGTCAAGAAAAAATGAAAGGCTAAATCGCGAACGGCTCCCGGCGCAGTTCACCGGGAGGGGCCCGACCTTTAGGGCTTCCGGGAATGATCTAAAAAACGCCTTGCCGCCAGAGGAATTTTCTGCTTGACACCGAAGCCATTGCTTCTCTAACCTTCCACAATTCTCGTAAGGTTCGGCGAATTCTACAAAGATAAAATTCGGTCGCAAAGGCAGGTAAGGAGCCGGTATCGTTCTCTATGACCTGCGAAGTCTCTTTCGGTGATGCTGTTCTCCCCTTTGATGAGTCGTCCTCTCCATTGTTGCCGGTTGCCGCTTTCAAACTTCGGAACTTCTATTTCCGATTCGAATGGGTACAAACACTCAACCTTCGCCGGAGGGCTCTCAATGGCACTTCGAAGCTGCGTAAGTCTTTCTGACTCACCCTGTAGAAGGCGGGCGGCAAGCGCTGTGCCTCTGGCCGCCTTCATCCTCGTTTTCGCAGTTTCTGCCTGGGCGCAAAATACCAACGGACGTGTGATTGGGATAGTCACAGATCCTCGGGGCGCGGCCGTGGCCAAGGCCAAGGTGATCGTGACCAACGTCGGCACTAACGTCAGCTGGAATACGGAGACCGATGAGAGGGGAAGCTACCAGGTGCTCGATGTCCCCATCGGCATGTACAAAGTGACGGTGGAGAGCCCCGGATTTGCCAGGGCCACGACAGAACCACAGGAACTCACGGTTAACCAGTCCCTGCGCATCGATGTTCCCTTGAAAGTGGGTGCGGTGAACGAAACCGTCGAGGTGCAATCGCAAGCCGCTCAGGTCGAAACAGTGAACCCCACGATCGGAGGAACGGTCACTGGCAAAGCCATTCAGGATCTGCCCCTCAACGGACGCAATACTCTGGATCTGGCGCTCACGCAACCTGGGGTCGTTCCCATCGCCGACGACATCGGGACGTACGGCACAAGCAACGGCGGGGCCACCGAGGAAGGGCTCGGCGGAATCAGCGTGGCGGGCGGCCGCGGCGACGCCATAACGTATTTGCTCGACGGCGGCATGAACAATCGAACCACCAGCAACCAGGTCGTCTTCAATCCCAATCCTGAAGCGGTCGAGGAATTCAAGCTTCTCGAGAACAATTACACCGCTGAATATGGCAGGAACGGAGGCGGAACGATCAGCGTAGTCCTGAAGTCGGGCACCAACACCTTGCATGGAAGCCTGTTCGAATACTTGCGCAACGACGATTTCAACGCCAACGACTATATCGATAACGAACTCGGGCTGCCTCGCCAGGTACTCAAGCGCAACCAGTTTGGAGGCGTGATTGGCGGACCAATCACGCTGGGCAAGTGGCTCAACGGAAAAGATAGGTTCTTCTTCTTCTTTGGCTATCAAGGGCAGCGGCTGGCAGAAACCGTCAACGAAGGATTCGTAACAACATACACTCCCGCAGAGTTAAACGGGGACTTCTCACAAGGCTACAATGGAGGTCCCGATCCGTTTGTGCAGTGTTTTCTTACGGGGAATCCAGCCATCGTTCTCCCGGACAATTTGGGAACTTGTGGAAGCATCGGCCAGGTGGCCCATCCATACTACCAGTCGAACTCCGCTCTCGCTGCGCAGGCCATCATCGACCCTACAAAGATCGATCCGGTTGCTCAGAAATACATCGCCGCTGGCATCATTCCGACCTCGCCCAGCGGTCAGATCTTTCCCAAAGGGCCGGAAACGGACAATGTCGATCAGTATGTCGGCAAGTTTGACTTCTTCGCAACCACAAACGATCGTGTCTCGATTTCCCTCGGCACCAACAAGGAGCCCATTGCCAATCCGTTCTTTGGAGCCCCAAGCGGCAACGTCCCCGGTTTTACTGCTGCGGATACGACTTGGGCCTACTTCGGCAACATCAACTACACCAAGACCATTTCGCTTTCCACGCTGAACGAGGTTCTCATCACCGCGCAACGTTTCCATGAGACCGCTCTTCCCACCAGTCATCTACCCACGCCAACGCAATTGGGCGTCAATATCCAGTCCGATGATCCTTTCGGGCCGCCGTCGCTGTCATTCGCCAGCGGCATGAACGTGGGATTCAATCCCAATGTGACCTGGAAGTCCGACAACAACTATGCCTTTGCCGATACCCTGAGCTGGAATCGCGGACACCACACCTACAAATTCGGCGGCCGCTTCGGAATCATCCAGGAGAACTCGATCTACGCGTACCAGACCAATGGAATCTTCTATTTCTCCGGAATTTATGGCATCGGCTCCCTAAACGATTTGGCGGACTTCTTGTTCGGAGCCTCGGACACGTTTTCCGAATATTCGAAAGCCCCCAGCAATGAGCACCAAAAGCAGTACGCAGCCTTCGCCCAGGACGAATGGAAAGCGACGCCGCGGCTGACGCTGACCTATGGGCTTCGCTACGAATACACCAGCCCTGAGGCCGATACCCATGGATACAGCTTCAGCATTGTCCCGGGCCGGCAGTCGATAAAGTTTCCGGGAGCGCCGCTTGGGTTCCTGGTTCCCGGTGATCCCGGAGCGCCGCGCGGCTGGTACTACCCCGACTATACGAATCTTTCTCCGCGCATCGGCATCGCGTGGGATCCCTTCGGCAACGGAAAAACCAGCATCCGCGGCGGGGGCGGACTGTTCTTTGACACGCTGAACGGCTGGATGTCCGATTGGGCAACGGACGAGGCGCCATGGGCTGGCGGCGCGTATTTTGGCTTCGTCCCGAGCCAGGTTCCCACCAATGCGGTGGGCACAATCCTTTCCGATCCCTACGGCACGGGGGGCGTTGCGGATCCGTTTCCTTCGCAAATACCGCCGCCTTCGAACATCAACTTTGCCGCTGCCGGGTTCACGCCTTTCCTGGGCTCGGGAAACAATTTCGTGAACATCCACTTGCGGACGCCCTTCATTTACCAATACAACCTGAGCATCCAGCGCCAGCTCGCCAACGGCCTCATGGCCGAGATCGGCTACGTTGGCAGCTCCTCGCACAAACTTCTCACGTGGGTCGATCAAGATCCATTTATTCTGGGCAGCAGCACGCGCATTCTGAACCAGGAACTTTTGGCCTCGAATCCCAGCGCCGATCCCAACACCTACGGCTTCGCGCCCACCTTTGATGGCCTCAACCACGCGAACTACAACGGCCTGTTGAGCAGTCTTACGAAGCGAGCGCAGGATGTGCGCTACGTCGGAAATGTGTTCTTCACAGCCTCCTACACCTGGTCTCACAATCTCGACAACGGAACAGGATTCAATTCTCGCGTCTCGTCCATTCCTTTCTACAATCACAACCAGTTCTACGGGAACTCGGATTTTGATCTGCGTCAGAGACTAGCCTTCAGCGGGGGTTGGGACCTGCCCTTCGCCAAAACATGGGAGACCGGCCCGAAGCGGTTGACCAGCGGTTGGAGCCTGTATCCCATTTACTTCATCCAATCGGGAATCCCGCTCGACTTTCTTGCCGGCTTAATCCAAAGCAACACGGACCCCGGCCCATCGGGGGCAGGCGACTCGGAGATCGTCAGAGCCGATCAAATGGTCAGCTCCGTGCAAAAACTTAATCCACGTACAGTACAGACATGCAACGGAGCCCCCTGTAATTTCTGGTTCAATCCGAATGACTTCCAACCCGATGCTTGTATCGCTGCGGGCACGTGTCCGCTGGGCTTCTATGGAACTTACCGCCGCAATTCACTCCATGGCCCGCGCCACTCCAATCTCGATCTGGCCCTGGAGAAGTCAACCGACCTTATCGGGGAACGGACGAAACTCCTCTTCCGCGCAGAGGCTTTCAACCTCTTTAATCATGCAGAATTCCGGCCGCCCGCAGCCACGAGCGTTACGTCGGGAACTTTCGGTCAAATCAGCGGGACCTACGCTCCGAGAATTTTGCAACTGGCTCTAAAGTTGAGCTTCTAGGTCGACCGTAAACGTGCAGGTCGGGCAGAGTCAGCTTCTGAGGAGGTAGCATGAGCAAAAAGCGGGATCGGGCGTTAGGCATGGACCGCGCCCTCACGCGGAGGGACTTCCTGAACGGCATCAGCATTGCGGTAGGTGCCTCGTTGGTGGCAGGCAGTCCGTGGCTGGAAGCCTTCGGGATTCCCGATTCGCCTTTCGCTCCCGAGAACGACCCGAACTACTATCCCCCGGCGAAAACTGGCATGCGCGGAAGCCATGACGGCTCCTGGGAAGTGGCGCATGCCATGCGCGATGGCCAGACTTGGCCGGACCCCATCGACGATAAGGAATCCTACGATCTTGTCGTCGTGGGCGCTGGCATCAGTGGTCTAGCCTCCGCATACTTCTACCGCAAGTTCGCCGGAGCGCAGTCGAAGATTCTGATTCTCGACAACCACGACGATTTTGGCGGGCACGCCAAACGGAACGAATTCAGGGCTGAGGACAGGCTACTTCTCGGTTACGGTGGCACGCAGTCCCTTGAGGCGCCGCACCATTACAGCAAGGAAGCGTTTGGATTACTGCAAGAACTCGGAATCGACGTAGATCGCTTCTTCAAGTACTTCGATCAGCAACTGTACAAGTCGATGAACTTGAAACGAGCCACCTTCTTCGACAAAGAAACCTTCGGTGCTGATGTGCTGTTGCCAGGCTTCGGCACACATTATCTCGGGCTGGAATACCCTCCCGAGATTCTTTCCAAGATCCCGATTGCCGAGTCCGCCCGGCAGGATCTCTCCCGCTTGCAGACAACGACGGTGGACTACCTGTCTGGCCTCAGTCCCGAAGACAAGCGGCGCAAGCTCATCAAGACCAGCTACAAGGATTACCTGCTGCAATACGTGAAGCTCCATCCCGACGTCATCAAGATTTTCCAGACCGCACCTCACGGCTTGTACGGGGTAGGGATCGACGCGGTATCGGCCTGGGACTGCCTTCAGATGGATTATCCGGGATTCAAGGGAATACAGCTGCAAAGCAGTGAAGACAGCCCCGAACAGGCCGAGCCCTACATCTTCCACTTCCCGGACGGGAACGCGTCGGTGGCACGCCTGCTGGTGCGCTCACTTGTGCCGGGATCGGCGCCGGGAAGCACCATGGAAGACATTGTCACGGCGCGCATGAACTATGCGCGACTGGATAACCCGGATTCGACCGTCCAGATTCGCCTGAACAGCACCGTAGTTCGGGCGAAGCATTTGGGCGATCCGCAAAGCGCAAGCGAAGTGGAAGTCGCATATGTTCGTGCCGGGAAGGCACACAAGGTCAAGGCCGCTCACTGTGTGCTGGCTTGTTACAACATGGTGATTCCCTATCTGTGCCCGGAGATGTCCGAAAAGCAGAAGGAGGCGCTGGCGTACGCGGTCAAGATTCCGCTAGTCTACACCAACGTGCAGATCAGGAACTGGGAATCTTTCCGAAAACTGGGGCTGACCTCGATCTACTCGCCGGGCAGCTACTTCAACGGAGCAACTCTGGATTTCCCGGTTTCCATCGGCGATTATCATTTCCCCAGCAAACCAGAAGAGCCTTGCCTGTTGCATCTCTTGCGCACTCCGTGCAAACCCGGCCTGCCGGCAAAAGACCAATATCGAGCCGGGCGCTATGAGCTCCTGAGCACGCCGTTCGATGTCTTCGAGCGGAACATCCGCGACCAACTCGGACGCATGTTGGCTGGTGGGGGATTTGACTCTGCTCGCGATATCCAGGCCATCACGGTGAACCGCTGGCCGCACGGCTACGCCTACGAGTACAACCCGCTTTTCGAACCGCTGGACCGTCCGGATTCCGAGCGGCCCTGCGTGATCGGCCGGCAGCCGTTCGGACGGATCCACATTGCTAACTCTGACGCCGACGGCCATGCCTACACGAACATCGCAATTGACCAGGGCTATCGCGCCGTACGGGAGATTACTTCGGACGGAAAACACAAGACTGCAAGTAAGGGCGCCTGATCCATTTGATTCCGGCCCACGGGGCCCAAACATGCCGTGCGGGAAGTCCGCCGCAAATCCATACGTCTACTCTGAACAGGAGCAGCGATGAACAAACGTCGCCAAAATCGTAGAGAATTCCTCGGCCTGGTCGGCGTCGGCATGGCCGGTCTTGCCGGTGGCGGTCTTCTTGGCGCAACTGCATTCGGCGAGACGCAAAGTGCCGATGCAGATCCCCGCCACGCCGATCTGGTCGTATTCAACGCCAAGGTCTACACGGTCGATGCTCAAATGCCGAAGGCGGAGGCCTTTGCCGTCAAGGGCTCACGGTTCGTCTTTGTAGGGGGCACGGCAGAGTGCAAGGCATTTGTCGGCAAGAGGACGCAGACTTTCGACGCCAAGCAGATGACGATCGTGCCCGGTTTCATCGATTGCCACAATCATGCCGGCGGCAACGTCCTGCTCTACGAAGTCATCGTCGGCAACCCTTTCGAAGTCGAATTTGTCAGTATCGCCAGCATCATCGAGAAGCTTCGCGCCAAGGCGCAGAAGACTCCACCAGGCTTTTGGATCGACGGATATTTCTTCGACGATACAAAGGTAAAGGATAACCGCCAGCTCAACGTGCACGATCTCGACCAGGTCTCGAAGGATCATCCGGTATGCGTCCATCATCGCGGCGGCCACACTTCCTACTACAACAGCAAAGCGCTGGAACTGGCCGGGATAGACAAGCGCACTCCAAATCGAATGGGCGGAACTTATGATCATGACGAGAATGGCGAACTTACCGGACGAGTCACCGACCGCGCGATGGACGTGTTCCACAACGTAGGCAAGCGCGAGACGTTCACGCCAGAGCAGAAGGAACAGCGCGACCGTGATGGGCTGGCATACATCTCGAAACAGTTTGTCCGCTATGGTCTGACGAGTGTTCACCACGAAGAAGGCAATCTTTTTGCTTTGCAGCAAGTGCGGGCACGTGGAGAACTATTCCACCGGGTGAGCTTTGAGACCAGCGGGGAAACTTTAGAGTCAATGATTAAGAATGGGATTTGTACCGGCTTTGGAGACGAATGGATTCGCTTCGGCGCCACGTCCGAGCACACCGTCGATGGGTCTTTCTCCGAGCGCACTATGGCGCTGAGCCAGCCCTATGAAGGCACCAATCCTCCATATAAGGGCAACATCACCGAGACGCAGGACGATCTCAACGCCTGGGTAGAGCGCGTTCAGCGAGCGGGCATTCAGCCCAACTGCCACGCGAACGGCGATGTTGCCATCGACATGGTGCTCACTGCATATGAGCGGGCGCAGCAGGTCGCGCCGCGGCCCGACGTCCGTCCCAAGATCACTCATTGCACGTTAATCAACGACGATCTCTTGCGGCGCATCAAAGCGCTCGACGCTGTTCCTGCCCCCTTCACTACTTACGCGTACTACAACTCCGACAAGTTTCATTTCTATGGTGAAGAGCGCATGAAGCATTGCATGGCATATCGTTCCTTCTTCGACAACGGAATTCGAGTGGCAGCCGGTTCGGACTTTAGTCCCGGGCCCTTCGCGCCGCTGATGGGCATTCAGGGGATGGTCACACGTACCGGCTGGAACGGTGAAACCTGGGGAGCCAACCAGCGAATCAGCGTAGACGAAGCCCTGCAGGTAAACACCATCAACGGCGCGTACAACTCGCACGAGGAAACGATCAAAGGATCAATCACACCGGGCAAGCTGGCGGACTTCGTTGTCCTGGCAGACGATCCGCGCACGGTTAGCAAGGAGAAGATCAAAGACATCGAGATCGTGCAAACGGTTACAGGCGGCTCCACCGTTTACCAGAAGTGATCAGCTTTTGTCGCCTCGGCGAGGATGAGTTAAGGTGTTTGATCCGAGCCTTCTCATGTCTACCTTTCTTCTGGAACTGCCGCATCTCCGAGCCCAAGGCCGTGGGCGCGGTATCTACTCCGTCTGCTCTGCCCAGCCACTGGTTCTCGAAGCCTGCATGCAGCGACATTCCACTGCCACAGGGCCTCTGCTCATCGAAGCCACCTGCAACCAGGTGAATCAGTTCGGAGGTTACACCGGCATGATGCCTCGCGACTTTCGCGAGATGGTGCATGGCATCGCCAGGCGTATCGGATTTCCAGCCAATCGCATCCTGCTTGGGGGTGATCATCTGGGCCCCTGTCCATGGCAGGCCCTTCCTGCAGCCCAAGCGATGACGAATGCACGTGAGATGGTTCGCACTTTTGTCGGCGAAGGCTATCGCAAGATTCATCTGGACACGAGTATGTCTTGCGCGGACGACCCATGCCCGTTGCCTGACCACGTGATTGCACAACGTGCCGCAGACTTGTGCACCGTGGCTGAGGGCGCGAATCCGTCGGGTGAGCTTGCCTACGTCATCGGCACAGAGGTGCCGACACCCGGCGGGGCGGTCACTGAAACGGAGCTTTCTGTTACAACTCCCGAGGCGGCCGAAGAAGCGTTGCAGCTTCACCATCGGGCGTTTTCGGCGTCTGGGCTTGATCGGGCTTGGCGGAGAGTGGTTGCGCTTGTAGTCCAGCCCGGTGTTGAGTTCGCTGACGAATCAGTGGAAGACTACGACCCTGCCAGAGCGGCACAGCTATCCGCTTGGCTGGGGCACAATCCCGGGTTAGTCTTTGAAGCGCACTCCACCGACTACCAGCGGCCGGAAGCCTTGGCATCTTTGGTTCGTGACGGCTTTGCGATCCTGAAAGTGGGCCCCGCATTGACTTATGCCATGCGGCAGGCGTTGTTTGCACTGGCGGCGATCGAAGCCGAATGCGTCTGTGCTGCCGAGACATCCAATTTGCGCGAACGCATGGAAGAGATCATGCTCAAGCATCCCGAACATTGGCAAAAGCACTATCGGGGCACACCCGAGCAACAACATCGATTGCGAGTTTCCAGCTATAGCGATCGCATTCGCTACTATTGGGCGCGTCCTGAAGCCCAGAATGCGGTTCAGACACTTATCTTCAACCTGCAGCATTCCGGAATTCCCGAGACCCTCGCGAGCGACCACCTGCCGGCCCAGTACAGCAAGATTCGCGCGGGAAAGCTGCGCAATCTGCCCCTACCTATCATCCTTGACGCCATCGGCAATTTTCTCGAACGTTACCTGAGTGCTTGCGAAGCCTAGGAACTCCCCGGAGTCGGAGGGCGCCTTGCTGTTGGGATTCACGGGACAGTGCCGATTACTGGGTGGTGGAGTTTCCCGAGGGCACCGAGTCGGCGGTTTCGTCTTCGCCGGCAGGCACGAGGTCGAATTTCTTCAGCTTGTAGCGCAGCGCGTCGCGGCTGATGTCGAGGAGGCGGGCGGCGTGCGTCTGATTGTTGTTGGCCTGGCGCATGGCCAGTTCGACCATGGCGCGCTCGACCTCCTCCAACGAGGTTCCTTCCTCCGGAATGTAAAGTCTCGGCAGCACCCGGCCATTGGGTAGCTGCTTACCGCCGCCGTCCGTGGAGGCGCTGCTGTGCTCGAAGGCCGTCAAACCGCTGCGCGCCGCTTCTCCCACCGCAAATGGCAGGTAGAGCGGACGGAGGATCGGCTCATCCTCCAGAATCATGGCTCGCTCGATGGAATTCTTCAGTTCGCGTACGTTGCCCGGCCAATTGTGCGCGGTCAACAGGCGGCGCGTCTCCGGGCTGATGCCGCGCACCGATTTCTTGAATCTGCGGTTGTACAGGCCAATGAAGAAGTCCACCAAAGGAAGAACGTCATCCGGACGCTCGCGCAGCGGCGGAATGAAAATGGCAATGATAGCCAGCCGGTAGTAGAGATCCTGGCGGAAGTGTCCCTCGCGCACGGCTTTTTCCAGATCGCGATTGGATGCCGCAACCACCCGCACATCCACCTGCAAGTCGCGTACGCCGCCGACGCGCCGGATCACCTGGTCTTCCAGCACGCGTAGCAGCTTGGCCTGCAGTAACGGTGAGAGTTCACCAATTTCGTCCAGAAAGAGCGTGCCGCCGTTGGCGGTCTCGAACAGCCCCTTCTTCATTTGCTTCGCGTCGGTGAACGCGCCTTTTTCATGGCCGAAAAGTTCGGCCTCCATCAGTGTTTCGGGAATGGCCGAGCAGTTGATGGCGACAAAAGGGCCGTTCTGGCGCGAACTTTCGTAGTGGATGGTCTTGGCGACCAGGTCTTTGCCCGTGCCGCTCTCGCCCTGGATCAGAATTGTCGTGGCCTCGCTGGCGGCAACCTTCTGCACGAAGCTCATCAGCTCCGTCATCTTGGGCGAGACGGCAACGACATCGTGATAGCCGGTATGCCGGCGCACCTCTCCGCGCAGAGATTGAACCTCCGTCCGCAGGCGGGTGGCTTCGAGGGCATTCTGAATGGTAACGTGCAGCTCTTCGAAGTCCAGAGGTTTGCCGATGAAATCATAAGCGCCGAGCTTGAGCGCATTCTTGATGTCGTCCAGCTGCGGGTCGGCCGTGATCATGATGACGGCCGGAGCGTCGGGACTTTTCTTCAGCTGCTCCAGAACCTGGATGCCGTTGATGTCGGCCATGCGCACGTCGAGCAGCACCAGGTTGGGAGACTCGTGTTGAGCCATCTGCAGTCCGGGCTCGCCGGCAGCGGCTTCGATGACCTCGTATCCCCACTCTTCGCACTTCTGGCGCAGCGACCAGCGCACCAGGCGCTCGTCGTCCACCACCAGGATTTTCTCCGCAGGCATGCTCTTTTAGATTACTACGGAAAGGAGGGATATTGGGCCATTGACCAGGCGGTTTGGCGTGTGACGACGGTGCAGGCGCCTTGGTGGCTTTCGACTAGGCGGTGCCGGAGACGCCAGCGCGCTGCAGCGGCAGGACCACAGAGAAGGTGGTTCCTTTGCCCACAGTGCTGGTGACGTCAATACGGCCCTGGTGATCTTCGACGATGCGCCGGGCCAGCGACAGGCCCAGGCCAGTGCCCTCGCCCTTGGTGGTGTAAAACGGGCGGAAGATGTTGGGCAGATGCTCAGGCGCGATGCCGCGGCCATTATCGGCGACTTCCACCACGGCCATCGTCCCTTGAGGCCTGACTGTCACGCTTACTTTCCCGTTGGCGTCGATGGCCTGCAGCGCGTTGAGCAGCAGGTTCAGCAGTACCTGGTGCACCTGATCGCTATCGTGCTCCACCTCGGGCAGAAATGGATCCTTGAGTAGAGTGATCTCGACCGATTTCGCCAGCGCCTGCTGGCGTCCGAGCATCACGGCGTGTTCCACGGTCGTATTCAGGTCGCTCTTGCGAACGCGGGGCGGATGCGGCCGCGCCGTATGCAAGAGATCAGTGACGATCTGATTAATGCGGGAGATCTCTTGGCGCACGTCTTTAACGACCACGCGGGCTGGACTCGTCGTGGGCAAATCGCGGGCAATGATCTCGATGACGCCGGAAATTCCGGCCAGCGGATTGCGAATTTCGTGCGCCAGCCCCGTGGCCAGCTCTCCGAGAGTCGCGAAGTGCTCCGCGCGCGACATCTGCGTGCGGTGCAGTCGCTCGATTTCCTCGCGCGTTTCGCGCAGTTGCGCGACCATCTGATTGAAGTTGCGTCCCAGGTCGCCAATTTCGTCATTGCGATGCGCGAAACTTACTGAGGTGTTCAGGTTGCCCGCACCGAGCTGCGCGATCTTCTGCTGCAGTTCCACCATGGGGCGCTGAACGGTATAAGTCAGCACCACCAGCAGAGCGCCGCAAATGGCCACGGCGCCGGCACCCGCCACCAGCAAGACCGTATGACGCTCGGGATCACGCCAGGAGAGAGTCGCCAGCAGAAACAGCAGCATTCCGCCCAGCAGCACGCAGGCGATCGGCAGCAGGGCCTTGATTTCCCAGTTGATGCGGAACCAGGGCAGTTCAGGATCCTCGTTTGGAGATGCCTCAGCCCGATCGCTGGCCAGAGAAGCCACGGACGCAGTCTCCGCTTCACTCGCACGCCCAGTGCTGAACCAACCTTTCGCCGGTGGTGGCAGAGTCTCGGATTTGTCCGAGTTGGGAAACAGCGCGGAATTCGTGGTTTCCGTCATCGTCTCATGCTCGAGCATCTCAGGCATACGCATGCAATCCAGGCAACAGATACGTCACTCCAAAGAAGGTGAACATGACCACTGCGAATCCAAGAATGGCGAAGTACGCGGCCCGCCGTCCCCGCCATCCGCGCGTGATGCGCATGTGCAGGTAGCCGGCATAGACCAGCCAGGTAATCGCGGCCCACGTCTCTTTGGGGTCCCAGTTCCAGTAGGAACCCCAGGCCCGGTTGGCCCAATAGGCGCCGGCCGCGATCATCAGGGTGAGCAGGGGGAAGGCAATGCAAATGGTTTTGTAGGTGATGCGGTCGAGCGCTTCTGCATTCGGCAGCAGCCGCTCCAGATCCTCGCGCCGCCACAACAGCAGGAGGTACAGGAGATTGGCGAAAATCCCCCCCACCAACGCCGACAGAATAAACGGGCTCGCTGCCAGACTGGTTTGATACAACCCGTCGGCGTCGAGCGAGGGGTATTGTCCGTCGCGCGCCCGCAGTATGAAAAACACCAGCGCCAGCGACTGCAACAGGATGCTGACGAACACGGCGCGATTCGCGACCGCAAAGAAACTCTCGTCTTTTTTCACCCGCGCCAGAATGTACAGCACGAGCGGCGCAGCCACGGCGGCAAAGACCAGCACCATCAGCCAGCCGAGGTCGGGGATGGTCACAAACAGCCGCACGCCGCGCGAGATAAATACTTCCTGCTTATTCTGCGCGTCCCACGCCACCACGTTGAATCCGCCCCAGCGCTCGAAGCGGCTCAGGATGGCGGCATAGATTCCCATCGTGAAGATGCTCGTGCCCGCCAGGAAGGTCTCGGTCTTCATCTTGTCCTGGATGAGGAACATCATAGCCAGGGCAAAACTCAAAGCACAGGCTGCATAGGCCAGCATCGCCAGAGCCACATGCACGTGCAGCCAGGTGGATTGCAGCGCCGGTACCAGAGGCCGGACTTCGCTGCGCAGAAGCTGCATCAAGACCACGCCCACGATCGCCACGGGCATCGTCACCGTGCCGATGACTTTCACACCGTAACGCTTTTCCGCCACCAGCGTGAGAGCTGCCAGCGTCCACACGAAACTGAGCAGCATTTCATAGAGGCTGGCAAAAGGAGGATGGCCAGCCTCATACCAGCGATGCGCCCCCGCGCCGGTATTGGCGATGAGACCGGCCCACGTGGCCAGAGACGCAAACTTAATGTACGACTCGGTCCCGGTTACGCCAAAGCCCAGATACAAAGCCCCCGCGCCCGCATAGAAAACCAGCGCGGCATAAAGCAGGTTCGCCTCACTCAGAACATTTCCGCTCTTGACCACATTCAGAAAAGCCATGAACAGCAGGAAAGCGACGCCGAGGCCGACCATGACCACCAGGGTCATGCCGGTCGCTGCGGGATGCTGTTCTACT
>JASHPH010000331.1 GCA_030038255.1 Candidatus Sulfotelmatobacter sp.
GCTGCCTTGGTCTCCAGCAAGCATTCCATAATCAGCTTGCCACTGGCATCCATCACGGCCACGGAGATGGTGGCCTGATGAACATCCATCCCGATATACTTCTCTTGACTCATAAAAGGCGCTCCCTTTCGCTAGGTTGGCGATGCGAACAATCACAACCTATCGCAAAAGTGGGCGCCTTTTTATATTGCGTGTAAACGCCTGTGGCTGTTGAAAAACTCTTTCGACGGGTTTCCCGATTTCACTCACCACTAATCGGCGCACTCGCGATCTCTGGGAGGACTCCGCTCTAGCCTTCCCCAACCTCCCGATACCGCTCCAGCACATCGCGCTCGGTGACGACGCCTTCGAGCTGGCGGAAGTCGGCGCGGCTTACCACGGGGACCACAGGCCAGCGCTCCACATAGCGCAGTGCGTTCTCCAGTGGATGATCGGGATGCAGGTACGGAATGCCTCGGTTGCTGAGCAAGGAACTCAGGCTGGCGCCGCCCACCTCGTCGTCGACCATGGTTTGAAGTTCCTGCCGGGTGATGCTGCTCCAGCCCGCAGGGTTGAGCCGAACCAGAACGCCGTCGGCGCGGGATGCCTCCGCCTCGCGCAGCGCCTGGTTCACAGTCTCTCTGGCGCCCAGCACCGGAACATTCACCGGTCGCATGGCATCCTCCACGCGCAGCACGCCTTCTTCCCGCAGTTCCTCCATCGAGGGCAGTTCCAGGCCGTCCTGGCGCGTGAGCATGTCGAAAATGGGGATGGGACGCAGACTGCGGGAGATTACGTAAGCAATCGTATTGGCCACGATCACCGGCAAAATGATGGAGTAATTGCCGCTGACTTCGAGCACCATGAAAACCGAGGTCATGGGCGCGCGCAGAAATCCAGCGAACAGTACACCCATGCCGACCAGAGCGTAGGTTCCGGGCGAACCCGCGAGATGTGGCAGCAGCACGCGCTCGGCGCCGCCCACGGCCGCACCCAGCATGGCGCCAATAAAGAGAGTCGGCGCGAACATGCCGCCGGGCGTGCCGCTTACGAACGAAAGCATGGTGGCGACGATCTTCAGGCCGGCCAGAATGCCCAGCATTTGCCAGGTGAACTGGCCGTGCATGGCCTGGTCAATGTACTCGTAGCCAGCGCCCATGACCTGCGGCGCGCCCAGAAGGGCAATCATGCCAATCAAAAGCCCTGCAATTGCCGGCTGGAAATATTGGGTCCAGCGCGGCAAAGCCTTGCAGCGCGGTCGCAATGCAGCGATCCCACTGGCAAACACAACCGACGCAATGCCGCCGGCAACTCCGAGAATGGAGTAGGCAATCAGTTCGGAAGGCCGCTGCAATTCCACCGCAGGAATGCGGAACAAAGACTCAGAGCCAAGGAACCAGCGCATGACGACAACGCTCGACACGGCGGAAAGGACGACCGAGCCGAGAATGCCGGCGGTCCAGCGGCCGATGACTTCCTCGATCACGAAAAGCACGGCGGAGATCGGTGCGTTGAAGGCCGCTGCCAGTCCAGCGGCTGCGCCCACGGGAGCGATCAGACGCATGCGGTCGCGCGATAACTGCATGTATCGGCCCATCGCCGACGCCAGGCTAGCGCCGATCTGCAGCGACGGGTCTTCGGGGCCAAGAGAGTGTCCGGATCCGATGGCGAGCGCCGCAGTAATGAACTTGCCCACCGCGGTGCGAATCGGGATGTACCCGTTGTAGATATACAGCGCAGCCTTGGTCTGATTGACGCCGCTGCCGCGAGTCGTGGGAAAGACGCGCATCACCAGGGTCGCGACGACGAGTCCAGTCAGAGTCGGCGCCAGCACCAGCCGCCAGGGATTGAGCAGCGCTCCCGAACCCAGCAGATAGATGCGGCACCAGCCAATGGCAAAGCGGAAGCAGACCACGGCCAGCCCGGAGAATATCCCGATGAACACCGCCAGAACCAGAAACAGATGGTCTTCGCGAAACAGCGGCTGAAGAATCGCGGCTTTGGCGCGCTCGAACAGAGAGATCCCGGACTCGGGCGCGCGCTCTGGGAGAACATCAGTCTGCGAGGTGAAGATCAAATCCACTTAGGCGCCCTCGTGCAATTTTGCGATTAGCAGGAGAGCCAGATCCGCCCCTTGCGGCGAGCCGCAGGTAGCGCTGGTCTGGCGCTCAATGTTAAACACCAACTCCATGGCCGATTCCACCAGGTCGGGATCTCGCTGAAGTCTCCACTCGGTGATGCGCGGCTTCAGCTTCGCCCAACTATCCTGCAGGCTCGCGGGCGTCGCTGGAGGCCGCGTAGGGCCGTTTTTCGGAGTGCAACTTTTGAGACGTTCTCCGGCAGCGGTGAAGGCTCGCACAACGATCCGCCTTCGGTCCGCGACCGACAGGCCTCGCTGAAATGGATCCATTTGCAGCACCATTTCCGTCGTCTTCAGCAGATCTGCGCTCTTTGTGTCCGTTGGGCTGGCAGTCACCGCGGCCTGCAGATACCTCTGCGCGATCGCGTAGCGCCCAAGTTCGAACGCGGCAAGGCCGACGCCGGCCAACGCCGCCGGATTATGCCGATCCCCTTTCAAGGAAGCACGGTAAGCGGCCAATGCACGTTCGTAGTCCTGCGTGCGGACGAAAAGATCTCCTGCCTGGACCTGTTCTGACGGTTCGTCGCCCAGATTCGCTTCAAGCGCGATCAATTCCGACTCGGCCTGTACCTTGGCATTGATGCCCAGAAGATATTCGATCAGCTCGATGCGGGCGTCGCGCCGCTGCGCTCTTTCTTCATCGCCCGGCCAGCTGGCGTAAATGGCGTTGTGATAGTAGCGAAGAGCTTGCTGCGAGTCTGACTTCTGTGCCGCAATGCGCGCCAGTTCGAGATTCACCACCCCGTCCTCGGGCTGGCGCTCCCACAAGTTGATCAGGTAGGCGTAGGCTTCGCTGGTTCGGCCGTCGCCAATCAGCGCGCGCGCCAGGTAGGCTTGATAGGTGTAGTTGCCCCGGGAGTAGAGCAGCGCGGCACGAAACTCCTTGACTGCGGAGTCAAACTGCTGCGCGTTCAGGTCGGCCACTCCGCGCATAAACCACCGGTTTCCCAATGACGCTTGCTGCGCCTGATACGCGCGCGAGATTCCGGCGACCGCCACAAAGAGCGCCACCACCACCAGCAAGAGCAACGCCAGCCGGGGAGTTTCGTGGGTGCGATGCAGGGACCGACCCGTCAGGGGATGATCCATCCCGTTCTCCTTTGCACTTCATCTTACTTCGACCCCGTGAGCCACCCAGGTTCAAAGACATGTTCGTCGTGAAAGCGGCGCAGCCGCGCGGCCAGAACGGAGGCACGCCCGAGGTAGCCTACAATTTTTCGCTCATCGTTGCGAGCCACGACGGGCAGCCGGCCAATGCCGAAGCGCAACAGTTTCGCAGCCGCTTCTGAGACCAGCTCATCCGGATAGGTGACGACAACGTGCGTACTGCCCGCGTCTTGCACCGTCATCGCTCCGGAGGGGTCCGTGTCGAGCGCGGTGACGATATCACCCCGGGTAATGATGCCGGAGAGTTGGTTGTTGTCGTCGATGATAAGCAGCGCATGATGGTGGCTTACGGCCGGATCGTGCCGCGCGATGCGTTCCGCCAGCACGCCGACCTTCGTACCGGCCGCGATGATGGGCGGATCTTTTTCCATGGTCTCGCCGACCGTCGCCTGAGCCAGCGCATCTGCCTCGTAGTCCTGGTGCACGCGCAGCCCACGCCGCGCGAGTTTTTCGGTCATGATCGAACTCGACGGCATGAACAGCATGGCGATGCCGTCGGCGATCACCGCCACAAGCATTAGGGGAAGGACAGAGTTGTAGTCACGCGTGATTTCGAAGGCAAAAATGATGAACGAAAAAGTGGCCCGCGATGCGGCGCCGAACACAGCTCCCATGGCGACGAGGGCAAAGGCGCCAGGAGACAGATGCGCCGACGGGAAAGCGTGATTGCCCACGATCGCAAACAGGCCGCCCATGGCCGCGCTCCACATGAAGGTCGGGGCGAGCAAACCTCCGGATGTACCGGAGCCAAGAGAAATCACGAGCGCGGCAAACTTGGCGACCATCACGATGAGCAGCAGCTTCCACGCCAGGTTGCCGTTCAGAATGTCGCCAATCGTGTCGTAACCCACGCCAAACACGCGGGGCACAAAGAAACCGATGATGCCGAGCGCCAATGCTCCGATCGCCGGCCACCACAACTCGTCTACGGGAAGCTTTTCAAACGAGTCCTCTACCCAATACAGCGTTTTGCTTAAAGCTACGGCAGCCAGTCCGCAGAACGGTCCCAACACCAGATAGAACGGCAACGCCTGCGGGATTCCGAAGTCGACGGCCGACACCTGAAACATCGGCCCAGGACCCAGAAGCTGCATGTGAACGGCAGTCGCCAGCGTGCTCGCAATGACAAGCGGGATAAACGATCGTGATTTGAACTCAAAAAGCAGAAGTTCGATGGCCAGAATCACACCGGCAACCGGCGTGTTGAACGTTGCGGACATTCCCGCTGCGGCGCCGCACGCCAACAACACTTTTCTCTCCGCGGCAGTCGTATGGATAATCTGCCCAACCAGCGAGCCGATTGCACCGCCGGTCTGAATGATCGGTCCCTCTGCACCGAACGGGCCGCCGGTCCCGATCGCGATGGCGGCGGAAATCGGCTTCAGCAGCGCGACGCGCGGTGCAATGCGGCTGCGGTTGATCAGGACGGCTTCCATGGCCTCTGGAATGCCGTGGCCTTTGATCTTCGACGTGCCATATTTCGCCATGACCCCGACGATCAATCCACCGAGCACCGGAACGCCAATCACCCACGCGCCGAGATGGTGCGAGCTCACGCTCACGAAACTGGTCGACCAGCGATGAAAGAAGAAGAGGTTGGTGAATAAACCGATCAGCTTATAGAGGATGTAGGCCACCACGCCGGCGACGAGGCCGATTGCCGCCGACAGGAAAGAGATCAGCACGATGCGAAACTGCGCCGGTTGCGCCAACGGAGAGTGGTTGGTGCTCACTGCGCGGTCTTCCTCCGCTCCCGTCGGGGAGCTTTCGCACCGTCGCCGCTTTGCATGAGGCGCCGCAAGGCGGCGACCAGAGTGGGGGCAGAGCTGCGCAGTTCCTCGTGATGATGCAGCGCTAACTCCGCCAGCACGCGTTCTCCTTTAGGAGTTAGCGAGAGCAGCACCTCGCGGCGGTCGTCCTGCGCGCGATCGCGCCGTACGTATCCTCCGGCTTCCAGGCGATTGATCAATTCCACGGCGCTGTGGTGCTGGATCTGCATGCGGTTGGCCAGTTCGCGGATGCGTGGACGAACTGCATGTGGCATTCCCTTGATGGCCAGCATGAGCTGGTATTGGCCGCGCTCCAGACCTGCCTCCTGCACGGCGCGCTCGCTGAAGTGCAGGAATTTGCGAATCTGGTACCGGAACTCGGCCAGAGCTTGATAATCGGACAGGGTGAGTCGTTTCATGCCGCGATTGTATCGTGCCGCGATAATCTCACTATCATTATATCGTGTAACGATATATAAGAAAAATGCTCCCGTGGTAATCGTCACCTTCTACGGCCTGTCATGCTGAGGCGGGCGCTTTTTGTCCGCCGAAGGACCCGGGCGAGCCGCGCGAATCGCCGCGTACTTTGCGGCGAACGAATCGCGCGTTTGGTTCGCATCCTTACTGGCCTCTTTCCTTCCATCCATTTAGAATCCTCTGTCCATACATTTCGGCTTTTCGCATCAGGAGGAGTCCCTTGTGATCCCGCGCTACACCCGGCCCGAGATGGCCCGCATCTGGAGCGATGAAAACCGCTTCCGCACCTGGCTGGCCGTCGAAGTCGCCGCCACCGAGACGCTCGCCGAGGCCGGTCTAGTCCCGAAAGACGCCGCCAAGGCCATCCGCGAGCGTGCCGACTTCCGGGTCGAGCGCATTCACGAAATCGAAGCCGAAGTCCGCCACGACGTCATCGCCTTCACCACCGCTGTGGCTGAAATCGTCGGGCCGCACGCTCGCTGGTTCCACTACGGCCTGACCTCTAACGACGTCGTGGATACGGCGCAGGCTTTGCTGATACGGCAGGCCTCGCAGGTCATTGCGCAAGACCTGCAGCGGCTGGCGGAAGTGCTCGAACGCCGAGCCTGGGAGTTCAAAGACACGCCCATGGTCGGCCGCACCCACGGCATTCACGCCGAGCCGATCACTTTCGGATTCAAGCTGGCGAACTGGTATTCGGAGACGCAGCGCAACATCGCGCGCTTCGCTGCGGCAGCGGAAGATATGCGTGTGGGTAAATTTTCGGGCGCGGTTGGAATTTTTGCCCACCTGACGCCGGAACTCGAAGAAAAAATCTGCGACCGCCTGGGACTGAAAGCTGCCGCGGTATCGTCGCAGGTGATCCAGCGCGACCGCCATGCCCACTATCTTGCGACGCTGGCCGTCATTGCCTCCACGCTCGACAAGATCGCCACCGAGATTCGCCACCTGCAGCGCACCGAGGTGCGCGAAGCCGAGGAATTCTTCAGCGAGAAGCAGAAGGGATCATCGGCCATGCCGCACAAGCGCAATCCGGTCAATGCCGAGCAGATCAGCGGCCTGGCTCGCGTGGTGCGCTCGAACGCACAGGCGGGATTCGAAAACGTCGCGCTTTGGCATGAGCGCGATATTTCTCATTCCTCGGTTGAGCGCGTCATTTTGCCCGACTCAACCACACTCGCAGACTACCTGCTGGCGAGAACCACAAACCTGATCGACACGATGTTCGTCTACCCCGACCGCATGCGCGCCAACCTAGACTCCACGCGCGGTTTGATCTTCAGCGGGCAATTGCTGCTGGATCTAGTCGAGCATGGAGTGAGCCGGGAAGACGCCTACCGCCTCGTGCAATCCCATGCCATGCGCGCGTGGAAAGAAGGGTTGGACTTTCACCACCTTGTGCTGGCCGACAATGAGATCACCAGCCGCGTCTCGCGAAAGACGATCGAGCACGCGTTCGATCTGAAGCGGCAGCTGAAGAACGTGGACAAGATTTTTGCCCGTGTCTTCGGCGCCAAAAAAACGTCAGAAAAACGGTCCTCCAAGAAGGCAGTGGGGAAGCGCCCGACCAAAAAGTCTGCGAAGAAATAAGGGTGCGGCATCTTCAGGCCAACTGCCGCAGAAATTCCACCACTTGGCGCTCGGCCCAGCGGCCGTCATCGCCCTTACCATTCGCCTCACCCATAAACGCACAGTGGCCTCCGTCCTCGGGCTGCAGGTAAGTGATGTTTGGATTCCCCGCAATCTTCTTCAGAGTTTCCGGCTGCACACGAATGAAAGGGTCATTCGCAGCGTGAATGATGAGCGTGGGCACCGCCACGCGCTCCACCACGTTGGCTGCCGCCGCCCGCCCGTAGTAGTCGTCGGCGCCGGTGAAGCCGCAATAATAGGCAGTGACGCGGTCGTCGAACTCGCGCACGCTGGAAACTCCTCTTAGCCGCGAAGCGTCGAACTGTCCCGGAAACAATTTCGCCTTGCGCCGCAGCCGCCGGAACAGCTGTATCAGGAAATAAAGTTCATAGATACGGTTGGCGGGCTCGTGCAGCGCATCCGCTGACGGCGCCAAATCCACAGCGGGACAAACCGCCGCCACCGCGCGAAACTGCGGCGGCCCATCACTTCCCCATTCCCCTGCGAGTTTCAGCACCAGGTTCCCGCCCATGGAGAAACCGGCCAGCGCGAGCCGCGACACGCCGTCTTTTTCAATCAACTCCCGCGCCACCGCGGCCACATCGCCCGAGAGGCTGGAATTGTAAAGTGTGGGCGCAAGGTGGTCCATGCCCCCGCAGTTGCGCTGGTTCATGAGTACCACGTTCATGCCAGCGTCCAGCCCATGCCGTGCCAGGCCCTGCATGTACTGCGAATCGGACGATCCCTCAAGCCCGTGCACGGCGACCATCGTCAGGGCTATGGCCGCATTTTCCTTTCGGCCCTGGTGCCAGTAGCACAGACAACGCACCTTAATGTCCGGCGCGACCTCGACCAGCCGATCCTCCGGCGCCGGCAAATGAATTCGTCGCGGCAGCAGGAAGCTGGCAATCGTTTGCACGTGCCCGCCGCGGAGCCAGCGATGCGGCCGGAACGGCGGACATTGCCACTGACGATTCTTTGATTCCCCGGCCGGAGCCCCGGCCAATTGCGAAGTCCCCACAAATTGATTCTAATAGAGACTGATCTCGATCCTGACCGGAGTCATCGCATGCCGATTTTTGAATACATCTGCGAGGAATGCCATCACCAGTTCGAAGCGCTCGTTTACGGCAAGCAGAAGACCGAGTGCCCCAAATGCCACGCGACGAAGCTACAACCACAGCTATCGGTATTCGCAGTACCGGCCAAAAGCTCTACGTCGTCGGCTCGTCCGGCGGGTCCTTGCGGATCGTGCGGCGATCCGCGCGGTCCGGGCGCCTGCTCGCTCGACAATTAATCTGATCCTCCGCTGGGATCCAATCTTGAGCCGCGAACCGCGCTTTTCTTCTACACTGTCATCTTCGGGGCGGACCGTTCAACTGAGCATGCCGACCGCTCTCCTCGCATGATCGTTAACTTCGCTGAACGCGCGCACAATCACAACTGGGAGCTCGATCCCGTCATACGCTCGCTGCTCGACACCGATTTCTACAAGCTCCTGATGCTGCAATTCATCTGGAAGCACTTTCCCAAAACGCGCGTCGAGTTCTCGCTCTCCAATCGGCACCCGGCCGTCCGCATGGCCGACATCATCCATATTGAGGAACTCAAAGTGCAGTTGCAACACGTCCGCGGACTGCGTTTCCGCAAATCGGAATTGGTATGGCTTGCAGGCAACACGTTCTATGGCCGCCGCGGCATCTTCGAGCCGGCATTTCTTGAGTGGCTGGAGCGCGACTTCCGCCTGTCGGACTATCACCTTTCCGTGCACGACGGCCAGATTCATCTTTCCTTCGACGGCCCTTGGACCGAGACCACGATGTGGGAGCTGTACTCGCTCGCGATTCTCGACGAAATGAAGACCCGGGCGAATCTAAAGACGCTGAGCGAGTTTGGCCTCGACATTCTGTACGCCCGTGCCAAAACGAAGCTCTGGAGCAAGATCGAGCGCCTGCGCGGCGTTCCCGGACTCAACGTCGCCGACTTCGGCACGCGCCGTCGCCACAGCTTCCTGTGGCAGGAATACGTGGTCGTAGCCATGGCCGCCGATCTGGGCCCGAGTTTTATTGGCACGTCGAACGCGTTTCTCGCGCACAAACACGACCTCGAGGCCATCGGAACCAACGCCCATGAAATTCCCATGGTGATGGCCGCGCTCGCGCCTGACGATGTGGCCTTGAGAGCGTCGCAGTATCGCGTTCTCGAACTCTGGCAGCAAACCTACGATGGCGCCCTGCGCGTCATGCTGCCCGACACTTTCGGCACCACGCAGTTTCTAGCAGGAGCGCCGGACTGGGTCGCGGATTGGACCGGCCAGCGCGCCGATAGCAAGGATCCGTATGTGGCCGGCGACGAATACATCGCATGGCTCAGGGAGCGCGGAAAAGATCCGCACGAAAAGCTTTTGATCGCCTCCGACACTCTCGACATAGACCCGATTCTCGGGCTGCATGCATACTTCGGCGGAAGTCTAGCTCCGGGCGTAACGGCCCGAGATTTTCGCAGCGCAGCGGACTTTCTGGATCGCAGCAAATGGACACCCGGACGCCGCATCCGTTTCAGTGCCGGCTGGGGAACGCTGCTCACCAACGACTTCCGCGGCTGCAATCCCAACGACGGAGGCGGGTTCGATCCTATCGGCCTGATCTGCAAGGTTTCGACGGTCGAGGGCCGCCCCGCGGTCAAACTCTCCGACAATTACTCCAAGGCCCTCGGGCCGCCGTCAGAGATCGAGCGCTACCGGCGCGTCTTCGGCACCGCTGGAATCGGCAACGCTCCGGTCGTAGCCTAAGGCGGAACGCGGTTCGAGGCCCTGCTTCACCGCGGGTCATGGCCTTCCGTGTCGACTGGTAACCTTGTGATCCTGCCCTTAGACTGCCAACATCGAACGGGGCAACATGAAAATCCTGCTGGTGGAAGACTCTTACATCGAACGCCGCAAGCTCGCGAGCTATCTCACCGACTGGGGATTCGACCACGTCGCCGTGGGTAGCGGCACGGAAGCGGTCAAGCTGCTCGAAGGCGAAAACCCACCCGATCTCGCGCTGCTCGACTGGCTGCTGCCGGGTCTGGACGGCATTGACGTGCTGCGGCGCATCCGCAAGATCGGCCGCGAAAACTACATCTACACCGTCATGTTGACGGCCAAGAGCCACAAACAGGATCGCATGACGGCGATGGAGGCCGGGGCCGACGATTATCTCTCGAAGCCCATCGATCCGGCGGAACTGCGCTCCCGCATCATGGTCGGCAAGCGGATCCTCGAGCTGCAGCAATCACTGCGATTCGCCGCGACGCACGACTTCCTTACTAACCTTCTGAACCGCTCGGAAATTCTCGCCGCGCTCGACCGCGAGTTCTCCCGCGCAGGACGCGAAAACAAGCCTACGACTGTCATTCTTGCCGACATTGATCACTTCAAGCGCGTGAACGACACTCTCGGCCACGCCGCGGGCGACGAGGTTCTGAAAGAAGTTGCGCGGCGGCTCAAGCTCGATCTGCGGCCGTACGACGTCGTGGGCCGTTACGGCGGCGAAGAATTCCTCATCATTCTGCCCGGCTGCAACCTCACCGCCGGCGCACGCCGCGCAGACGGCATTCGCCATCTGATCGAGAAAGATCCCATCAACACTCCGTTTGGTTCGACTTCGGCCACGGTCAGCATGGGCGTGACCGCGACCCACTCCAGCCGCGACCGCTCCGTCGCCGAGTTCCTGCACGAGGCCGACATCAGCCTGTACGAAGCGAAGAATAAGGGCCGAAACCGCGTGGAAATTTTCTCCGGAGACGTAAGATCCACGGGCGCCGGCCAGAGCTAAAGTCAGAACTTCCCTGCAACTGAGGCCGCTGCCGAGGTCGCAAAGCCATTTCTGTCCAGGCAGTGAACAATTCCCGCCTATTCTGCGTATTGTTATGTGTGGCCGCGACGCAACAATTGAACAGAGCTAGTCTTACGCGCTTGGGCACACTGCTACTCGCCGCCTATCTTGCCCTGTACGCGGCGCTGCTGCTGGCGATGCGCCAGTCGAGCAACTTCGATATCTCCGAGCCGCTCGTGGTCCTCGCCATCGTTGGCGTGGGATTTTCTCTGGCTGCATGGCTGGTGACCGCTCGCGCAACGCCGCTCGCCTATTCCGTCGCGAACCCGGTGGGCGAACTAGCCGTGGCCGCCACGTTCCTGCTGGCTGCCGTGGCATTCATCACATGGGGCCTTCCGGGGCTGCACCGTTACTTCCCGTACGATCCCGCACAAGCGATCGCGATCCTGGTTGCCAAGCTGGCTGTCTTCGTCATCCTCCCCGCGGCAATTCTGCGAGCGCAATTCGGTTGGACGTGGCGCCGTCTGGCACCGGTATCGGTGCAGCCGCGCCATCTGCAAGCTGCCGTGGCCATGTCTATGCTGCTGCTCGCGTTTCAGGCGATTTTCGGGCGAGGCCTGCGCGATATTTCCGCCGCGCATGTGCCGGCCGTGATGCTTCTGTACGGCGTGCCGCTCACGTTTGTGTGGATGGCGGTTGAGGCCGGCGTGGTCGAAGAATTCTTTTTTCGCGTGCTCCTGCAAGGAAGACTTGCCGCTGTCTTCAAGTCTGAACTGGGCGCGGTCGTCCTCAGTTCGCTGATTTTCGGGCTGGCCCACGCTCCTGGCATCTATCTGCGAACGGGTCTCACGCAGGAGGGGCTTAAGAATCCCTCGCTTCTGGTCGCAATCGGCTACTCGGTGGTCATGATCTCGGTCACCGGCTTCTTTCTCGGGGTGCTGTGGGCGCGTACTCGCAACTTCGGCCTCTTGGTGGTCGTGCACGCCATGGGCGACCTGTTGCCCAATCTGCTGCCAACACTTCGCTCGCTCCACCTGATCGGCTAACCCGCCAGTGCACATTCAGGCTTTCTATGTCACATTAGTCGTTCATGCCCGCCCCCGCCGACGCTCGAGCCGGACGCGCCGCCTTCACGCATCCCAGCTTCGTACTGTTCCAGATCGCCCGGTTTCTGACCGTCGCCTCGGTTGAAATGCAGGCCGTGGCCGTGGGATGGCAGGTTTACGAAATCACCAAGCGCCCGCTCGATCTCGGCCTGGTCGGCCTGGCGCAGTTTCTCCCGGGGATTCTCCTGTTCCCCATCTCGGGCCATGCTTCCGACCGCTTCGAACGCCGATCTGTGCTCTCCACTTGCTACGCGGGCTTCGCCGTCTGCTTCGCGCTGCTTCTCACGCTCGCTCACCGGGGCCTTCATTCCGTGGAGGCAATTTATGTCGTGCTGATATTGCTGGGGATGGTCCGATCATTCAACAGCACCGCCGCGCGCTCCATCCTGCCGCAACTGGTTTCCGAAGAACATTTCCCCAACGCCGTGGCCTGGAACGCCAGCATTTTTCAGGCAGCCACGATTCTGGGACCGTCGTTCGGAGGCGTGCTGTACGCCGCGTCGCATGGGCCTTCGGCCGTTTATGCGGTAGCGATGCTGACTGCGATCGGCGCCATGATCACGACGTTTCGCATCAAGCCGGAAGTCAAGGCGCGGCCGCGCGAGCCCATGACTTTTAAAACTGTCTTCGCCGGATTGCACTTCATCTGGACGCGGAAGCTGGTTCTCGGCGCGATTTCGCTCGATTTGTTCGCCGTTCTGCTGGGCGGCGCGGTCGCCCTGCTTCCGGTCTATGCACGGGAGATCCTCCGCACCGGCCCCTGGGGACTGGGCCTGATGCGCACCGCGCCCGGAGTTGGCGCCGCGCTCATGGCTATTCTTCTGGCGCACCGCCCGTTGCGTGGGAAATCCGGGCCGACGCTGTTGTGGGCCGTCGCCGGCTTCGGCGTCTTCACTATCATTTTCGGCCTGTCGCGCAGCCTGGCGGTCTCGCTCGCCGCCCTCGTGCTGCTTGGTGCCAGCGACATGATCAGCGTGATCATTCGCGCCACTCTGGTGCAACTGGCTACTCCCGATGAAATGCGTGGCCGCGTCAATGCGGTCGACATGGTTTTCATAGGGACGTCGAACGAACTCGGCCAGTTCGAGTCGGGCGTGACCGCACAGTGGTTCGGGACGGTCCCGGCAGTCATTTTGGGAGGAGTTGGAACGCTGGTCGTGATTGCGGTATGGGCGTCGCTGTTTCCGGAACTGCGGCACGCCGGGGACCTGCGTGCCATCAGCAGTTCAAGCTTGCGGGAGGCTTCGGAGAAGCCGGCTTAATCAGCAATTCGCAATTGCGCTTTACTTCGACCGCAACACCGTCTTCGCCGCGGCCAGATTGTCGTATTTGTCGTAGACCCTCACGACGACGACATGTTCCGGGGCAGCGTCTTTGGCTTCGACAGCAATCGTGAAATCGTAGTCTTCCGCTTTTGCGTCTGACAATTGCCCCACCGGCTCCACGTACTTCCAATCGCTCGCATCGACCGAATACTCGGCGCGCTTGATGGTGGAGAAGGCGTCTTCGGCGCGGAAGCGCACATGAATCTGCGCGCCCTCGACCGAAGCCGTCAAATTGGTTATGCGAGGCGGCGTGGTGTCTACCTCAAACCGGCGACTCACCTTCTCCGCTGTCAGGGCCTCGCCCGGAGAATGCGACGGCGCGTCCGAGGCCACGATCTTTACGGTGTATCCGCCATCGGGAAGCAGGCTGGCGTCGAACGAATAGGTCTTGTCGGTGAGATTGTCCTTCAAGAGCAGCCAGCGGCTCTCGCCGTCGCCGCGATAGTAGATCGAATAGACAAGTTGATCGTCGTTGTCGTCGTGCGCACTCCATTTCACGCCGATCGCATCCCGGTCGTGTGTGGCGGTTGCGGGTGGCTCGAAATGCGGAGTCAGCGGTCCGCTCGGCTCTATGCTCACTCCGATTGCCGGCGTTTTCGGCGGCGGCTGATAACGCGTGCCCACCTGCACCAAAACTTCGTCAATCTCGGGGGCTACATTTCTCGGTAAATAGTTCAGCGTGACACTCTCCACCTCCGGCCTCGTGCTCCCGCTGTGCAGCACGGCTTTCCACTGGGCATAGCGCGCCGCCGGAACTCCCATCTCGGCGTCCTTCGCAAGGTCCACCGTCTTCCACGGACTCCAGTTGCGGTCCGGATTGTCCACGTTGCCGCTGCGCGTCAGCAGGTCCACATGGCCGGAGCCGCGGAATTCGACTCGCCCCCAGCGGGAGAAAATTCTCGCGTCGAAGACATCGCTCTCGTAGGTTCCTTCGTTCTCCGGGCCGGGACCAAGCAGGAAAATCTTCCCGAGATTGCTGCTGGCGACATAAAGGCCGCCGCCAGACGCCTTGGCCAATCCGGTGATCTGCGAGGCGGAGGCTTTCAGCAAGTCCAGGTATTCGTCCGGCCCTGTGATAGCGAAGATATGCCCGCGATTCCCGGTTCCGGCGAGCAGCCGGCCTTGCGCGTCGAATGCGAGGGCGTAGACGATGTCCTCATGGGCCGTCCAAATGCGCGACGGAGATCCGTCAGCGGCGATGCGGTAAACATCCGATCCGCCGGCGGAAGCGCCGCCGGCCACCGGAAGCGGACTTAACTGGACCAGCGACGGCGCAGGTGAAATGGTCAGACCGGGCGTCTGCGGGCTGCTGATTGTGGGAGCGGTCAGCCCCATCATGATGGGCGGAGATGTCATTGAACCGGAGCTCGTGATACTTTTCTTCTCTCCCACGCCCGCTGCATAGATGTTGCCGTCGCGGTCAAGTGCCAGCGCCGTAATTTCCTTCTTGGGAGCGCTGTAGAGCACGAATCCCTCACCGGCCGGAGAAATCCGATAAATGAGGCCGCTGCCGTCCGTGCCCGCGACCATGTTCCCTCGCGCATCGAGCGCCAGCACGCGAATGTGGGTTTCATCGCTCTTGAAGAAAAGCGAGTGCTCGCCCTTGGGAGTGACTTTATAAATTTCGCCGTGATCTCCGGTGGCAACGTACAGATTTCCCGCCTTGTCGAGCGCCAGATTCCAAATGTACTTCGTGCCCGGCTCGAAATAGACCGACGAAGTCCAGGTCGGATCGAGTGCCGGCTTGGCCGAATCTTTGGCCGCCTTCTCGGAATCATTCTCGGCCTTGCGCGAATTCTTTTTCGGCTCGATCTTGTACACCTTGCCGTCAGGCGCCGTTCCGGCGTAGATCGCGCCGCCGGGCGCAACTTCGAGCGCCTGCACCTGCAGCTCCTGCGGTTCGAAAATGATGGTGGCTGTGCCCTCGGGCGTGATGCGGTAGACGCGCGCGGGCGATCCCGTGGCAGCGTAGATGTTGCCGGCGTCGTCGGCGGCCAAGGCCCAGATGTAGGTCGAGGGTGTCGTGTAGATGAGCTTGAATGCGGGAGCCAGTTCCAGTCCGCCCTCGCTGCGAAGCGCAACGCCGGTGGCTGTGCCCTTGGTGAGATCGTCGAACTTCGATTGCTCCCAAGTCTTGGTTCCGTCGGCAAAGGCGGCGGTGGCGAGGGCGAAGGCTGTGAGGACGAAGCTGGCTAAACGAGAAAAGAAAAATGAACGTGGATAAAGCAATTTCATGATGTGAATTTTCAATGTGGAATAACCTCAGAGTAACACGGCCATGAGTCATCCCGAGCGTAGCCGTTCTTCAGGCGGAGCGAGGGATCTCGCGCGAGAGTGCAACGGTGACGCGCGCGAGATCCCCATTCGACTCCTCCTCGCTCCGCTCGTCGTGCGCTCAGGGCAGGCTCTCAGCCCGCGGCTACGCCGCCCTCGGCTGAAGCCGAGGGTCTACAAAAAACGCGGGCCTTCGGGATGACCCCAGCATCCGACCGCGTCTGATCTTCCCGTGATATGGTTAAAGTTTATGCCCTCCGCGCGGCAGAAGCTGTTGAGGACGCTGGCTCACAAATCGTTTCGCCTTGGCGAGTTCAAACTCTCGTCGGGCGGGACCAGCGACTACTACATCGACTGCCGCACCACCACGCTCGATGCCAAAGGATCGCGCCTGACGGGAGAGGTTTTTCTCGAAGAAATCCGCGCGCGGGGATGGAAGCCGCAGGCGATCGGCGGGCTGACGATGGGCGCCGATCCGATCGTCGTTGCAGTCTCGGTGGTCAGCGGCGAACTGAACGGATTTCTGGTGCGTAAGGCAGAAAAGCAGCACGGCTCCGGGCAGCGCATTGAAGGATTCCGCGAGAAGGGCGCCCGTGTTGTGATTGTGGACGACGTTTGCACCACCGGCGCGTCGACGATTCAGGCGATCGAGGCAGCGCGCGAATTCGGATTCGAGATCGTCGGCGTAATGTGCCTGGTAGAGCGGGAAGAGGCCAAGGGCCGGCCGAACGTGGAGAAAGCCGCGGCTCCGGCGCCGTTCGTTTCCATCTTCACGGCGAACGACGTGCGCCGGGAACACATTCTGCAAACCGAGGAGACGGCAGAACACAAAGTGATCCATTAAGTTATTGAGCCATTCAGTCATTGAGTCATTGAGCCAAAACGGTTTTCAATGATTCAATGACTCAATCATTCAATTCCTATCATGATTCAAACCCTCGAATGGACCGACCAGGGCGTGCGCTTCCTCGATCAGACGAAGCTGCCGACCGAAGAAACCTACGTCACCTGCAAGACGCATGAGCAGGTCGCGGACGCGATCCGCACCATGGTGGTGCGCGGCGCGCCGGCCATCGGCGTGGCCACAGCCATGGGCATTGCGTTGGGCGTGAGCAATTCCAAAGCTGAAACCACCGGCGACCTGAAGCGCGATTTCGACCAGATCTGCGACATCATGGGCAAAACGCGCCCAACGGCGGTGAACTTGTTCTGGGCGATCCGCCGCATGCAGGAAAAGTTTGAGCGCATCCGCATCCGTCCCATCGCCCAGATCAAGCGCGACCTGATCGAAGAAGCGCAGCGCATGCACGCCGAAGACATCGCCGCCAACCAGGCCATGGGACGCCACGGCGCGACGCTCCTGCCCTCCGAGGGAGGCGTGCTCACGCACTGCAATGCCGGCGCGCTCGCCACCGCGGGATATGGCACTGCGCTCGGAGTGATTCGCGCCGCGGTCGAGCAGGGCAAAAAGATTCACGTGTACGCCGACGAGACCCGGCCCTTCCTGCAAGGCTCGCGCCTCACCGCATGGGAACTGATGAAAGACGGCATCCCGACCACGGTTATCTCTGACAACATGGCTGGCGCCATGATGAAACAGGGCAAAATTGGCGCAATCCTGGTTGGCGCCGACCGCATCGCGGCCAATGGCGACGTGGCCAACAAAATCGGCACGTATACCGTCGCCATTCTGGCCAAGGAGCACGGCATTCCGTTTTACGTGGCCGCGCCGATCTCCACAGTCGATCTGGCCTGCCCTGATGGCAGCCATATCCCGATTGAGCAGCGCAACGCCAGTGAGGTCACGCACATAGCGGGAAAGCAGATGGCTCCGAACGGCGTGGGGATCGAAAACCCCGCCTTCGACGTGACGCCGGCCAGGTACGTCGCAGCCATCATCACCGAACGAGGCGTCGCGCGTGCCCCTTACGAAGAGTCCCTGCGCAAGCTGGCGGCGCAGGAAGTGGAAGTACATCCGTAGGGTAAGAGGCTGCTCGGCAAGGTTTTGTGGCGATTCTTTACAATCAAAATATTTTCTGCTTCCGCGCTACTTATTGCTCAGGTTCGGGTTGTATGGAGTGATACGGTCTCGTGCTAACCTCAAGTAGACCCAGCTCTCGAAAACTCGTTCGTCAGGGGGATGTCATGTCGTTGCGCAATCGGCAAGTTCCATCCTGCGTGGCTGTGAAGTCGGTTCTCGCCATCTTCGCTGTTCTGTCCCTTAGTTTTCTGGTCGCCTGCGGCAGCAGTTCGCCCCACGGCACGCCCCCGCCGACCGGCGGTTTCAGCAACAGCAACCTGAGCGGAACGTATGCGTTCTCCGTTGTAGGCGAAGACATTAACGGAGGCATTATCGCCTTTGCGGGCACGTTTACTGCCAACGGCAGCGGCGGGATCACGGGCGGCACGATCGACGTGGTCGAGCCCGCAGGCCCCTTGGGCTCGCTGCAGGGCGTGGGTGTCACTGGCGGCGGCTACAACGTCGGCGCTGATGGCCGCCCCGAGAGCAAGTCCGGCCTGCTTACCCTCGTAACTGCGAATGGGTCCTTTGCGTTCGATTTCGTGCTTTCCTCCAGCAACGGCGGCCTGATTACGTACTACTCGACGAATGAAAATTACGGCGGCTCGGGCAGCGGCAGCTTCCAGCTGCAGACGTCGGTCTCGCAGAGCAGCATCAATGGGCAGTCTTACACGTTCAGTACGAGCGGCGCGTCGTCAACGGCTTCTGTCGCGACGGCCGGGGCGTTCACGCTCAACGGGAGCGGCAGCGTAGCTACGGGCATAGAGGACCTCACCAGCGTGAGCAACACCGGTGTGGTCGATGTGCCGTGCGGCGCGAGCGGCTGCACCATGACCGCAGGGAACATTACGCTCTCCAGCACCGCCGGGGCTCCCGGCACCGCGTCCTTTACCACTACCCCGGGCACGTTTACTTTCGACGTGTATCCGGTGTCGCCGAGCCAATTGATCTTCATCGAAACTGACGGGACATTCTTCACCACGGGAAATGCGTTCAGCCAAGCGACATCCATCCCTGCGGGCAACAATGTCTACAGCGTCGCTGGAATAGACATCAGCGACGACGAGCCGACGGCTTCCGTCGGCCTTCTGGTCACCAACGGCAGCGGAGGAATCACCAGCGGCTATCAAGACTACAACGACGCCGGCACCTCTCCAGTGTCGCCGGACACGTTCACGGGCAGCTATACCACGCTGACCTCCGGGCGCTCGGTCATCACCTTGGTCGGCTTCGTGAATGAAAGCGGACTCGGATGCTCCAGCTGCTCCTTCGCTGTTTACCCCTTCGTCAGCGGAGGTGTGAGCGGGATGGAGATCCTCGAGATCGATGGTGGAGGAATTACCGGCGGGGTCGCCTACGCCCAAACCGCCAGCCCGACTTTCGCTTCCGGGCAGGGCTACGGCATGAATTTGACTGGGAGCAACCTGAGCCTTGCAGAGGAAGTAGAGGAGCCAGTAGAGGAGGACGATATCGCCGAGTTCACCAACAGCAGCGGCACATTGACCGGATTGATCGACTTCAACGACGCGTACCAGGGCCAGGTAACGACGGCCTTCGCTCAGAAGTACACGGCCACATATGCAGCCGACAGCACAGGCATCTCGGGCCGCGGAACGGTGACAACGCCAACGCCGGGAACAACCGGGTATGGCATGGCCACGTATGTTGTTGACAGCTCCACTTCGCTGGCGGTTGTGAACGACGGCAGCGGCATGGTTGCCCTCGGTATGCTGGACACGCAGAGCGCGACCACCGCCGCGAGCGCGAACGCAGCCCAGCAGCACCTGGTTGCGATCCGGGCAGCCATGATGGCCGGGAAGCACCTGAAAAAGGGCAAGAACCACTAACGGCCTGCTTTGGGGAGGGCCCCTTCCACAGGGGGCCCTTTGATAGAGAACGAGTAGCTCTCGGCGCTCTCTTTGCAACCAGCGGCATCTTCATTGCGCGCTTCGCGCGCAACCTCGGACGAATACGTCCGGGGCTACGCACTATCCCAGCACTTCCCTCACTTTGCGGGACAGGTTTTGCAGGGTGAAGGGCTTCTGCAGGAAGGCAGCACCCATCTCGATCGTGCCCTCGCCGCCGATCGCATCTTCAGTGTAACCGGAAAGATAGAGCACCTTGGTCTGGGGCCGCGTTTCCGCCAGCCGCTTGACCAGTTCGCGCCCGCCGATGCCGGGCATGACGACGTCGGTGATCACCAAGTCGATTTTTCCTTCGTGCTTCGCGGCGGCGGCCAGGCCCTCTTCGCCGTTCTCCGCCTCAATCACCTGATAGCCTTTCGCAGTGAGCGTTTCCCGCACCAACTGCCGTACTGACTCTTCATCTTCGACCAGCAGAACCGTCTCGGTGCCGCCCACGGCAGTGCGCGCCACGGGAGCAGCATGGCTCTCGGCCGGCGCATCCACCCGCGGCAGGTAGATGTGGAAGCTGGTGCCGCGGCCTTCTTCGCTCTGCACCATGACATAACCGCCGCTCTGCTTGACAATGCCGTACACAGTGGAGAGCCCCAGGCCAGTCCCCTTGCCCTTCTCTTTGGTGGTGAAAAATGGCTCGAAGATGCGCGACTGGGTCTCCTTGTCCATGCCCATGCCCGTGTCGCTGACGGTCAGCAGGACGTAGCTGCCGCGGCGGATGAAGGTCTGTCCCCAGCGATGGCTGTCGTCGACGGATATTCTCTGCGTCTGGATGGTGAGCGTGCCGCCGTCGGGCATGGCGTCTTTGGCGTTGACCACCAGGTTCATCAAGACCTGCTCGAGTTGCCCGGCATCGGCGCGGGTGTGGCCGGCGTCGGGCGCCAGCTTCGTGACCAGGTCGACGTTTTCGCCGATGAGCGGGCGCAACAGGCGCTCCATGTCCTCGACGATGGTGTTGACGTCGACCACTTTCAATTCGAGCAACTGTTTTCTGCTGAAGGCCAGCAGCTGGCGGGTTAAAGTCGTTGCGCGGTCGGAGGCCTGCTGGATGGCGCGCGCCTTCTCGTGCAGCGGATTCGCCATATCCAGTTCCGCGAGAATGACTTCGGCGTAGCCGCTGATGACCATGAGCAGATTGTTGAAGTCGTGTGCCACGCCGCCGGCCAGGCGGCCGACGGCCTCCATTTTTTGCGCCTGCCGAAACTGATCCTCGAGCACACGGCGGTCAGTGACGTCTTCGGCGATGGCTTCCAGAACGTCGGCCGGCTCGTCGGCGCTGCTGACGGCGCGTCCGCTGATACGCACAGTGATCAGTTTGCCGTCCTTGCGTTTCCACTTCACCTCGATGCCGTCCAGCCGCCCAGTGCGGCGGAATTCGTCGATGAGATGGGTGTGTTCTTCGGCGCGCGCGAAGACGTCTTTCTCGGGATCGAGCAGCAGGACCTCTTCCGCCGATGCATAGCCCAACATCGTAATGAGCGCGGGATTTACATCCAGGAAACGGCCTTCCAGACTTGAGCGGTAGATTCCGTAGACCGAACTCTGCACCAGGGACCGGTAACGAGCTTCGGAACGGCGCAGCGCCTGCTCATTTCGCTTGATCTCGACTGCACTGGCGACCTGGCGAGCGACGAAGGTGAGAATCTCTTTGTCGCGCTCGCCGTAGCGGATGTTCTTCGTGTAGGTCTGGACTACTAACGCTCCGAAAGTGTGGTTGTTGACTTTCAACGGCACGCCCATCCAGTCGAGCGAGCGCGAACCGTTGCGCTCGACCTCGCCCCGGTCTTCCATGCCCTGCAGCACTTCGGGCGTGGCCAGCAGAGGCTCGCCGCTGCGGATGAGGAAGTCGGTTAGCCCGCGGCCCATTTTCTTGGGGGGCGGAGCGGCGTCGTGTTCATCAACGAAATAGGGGAAGGTGATGAGATCATTGGCCTCGTCGTACAGGGCGATGTAAAAGCTGCGCGCGTACATCAGCTCATCCACAATGCTGTGCACGGCGGCGAAGAATTGCTGCAGGTCGTGCGCGCTGCTGCTCTTCTCGGCAACGCGGTAGAGCGCCGAGCTCAGCGCTTCCATGCGCTTGCGGTCGGAAATGTCGCGGTAGGTGGCGGAATATCCGGCGATCTTTCCTTCCCAAAACAAGGGCACAATGGAGAGAGTGACATCGATGCGCTGTCCATCTTTCTTGCGCCTCTGAGTTTCAAGCGTGATGTTCTGACCTTTGGCTATGGCTTCGATGGACCATTGCACTTCGGCTAGACGCTCCGAAGGCACAATCATATTCTCCAGCGATTGCCCATGTACCTCAGCGTGATCGTAGCCGAACAGTGTGAGAAACGCGTCATTCGCCCAGAGCACGTGGTTGTCGCAATCAACGATGCTCACACCATCGGGTGAAGCTTCCGACATCTGCCCGATAAATTGCAGCCGGATTTCTGAGTTGGCGAAACCCTGATTGGCAAAATCTGCGGAGGAACCGTTGGGCGGGGCCGGAGCCGGACACGAAGCCGCCGAGCAGGAAGTACTTGCCGCGGGCCGATCCTGAGGGTTTAGAAAAGCGGGGGCGGCGCCGCTCTCCAAGGCGTCCTGCAGACGCCGAGCGTGCGCGAGCTGGTCCTGCCGGGATTGGGTGACACGATCACCCATGCGCGAATTTCCCCCTAAGATTCGCCTTGGGAATGGTAAAACGCCCGGTACTTGCCAGAAAGTTACGGGGGTAATCCCATAGGGGGAAAACCCAATCTGGGCGCGGATTTTGAGCCTTTAGTAACTTGGACGGCCGCTGCCGGCTCTTTATGCTCTATGCTGGAAGCACGCGCCTTGCCGGCGTGCTCCATCCCGCAGAAAAATGTCTCCGCTGGTAAAACGAACACGAGCAAACCCCGCCCGGCCCGAACCTGCCGATCAGCACTGGGGCATGCTCTTATTCGAGAGCCTGTCGGCGGGCGCTTTGGCGCTGGCCGTCGGCATTGCTGCAGTGCTGGCGGTGGTGGGGGTCTACGGACTGCTCGTGTGGCCGCTTACGTTCTGGGACCTCGCGCACCTCGGCCTGGAGAAGTACAGCTCTTGGGGCAACACTGTCTTGTGGTCGGTCTTTGCGGGCGGATCGCTGGCAGGATACTGGTGCTTCAGCGGGGCAGCTTTCAAGAATCGGCCCAAGCGGAAGAATGGCGCTCCTGTTCGTGCAGGCCAATCACGGCGCTAAACCAGCTCTCGAAACCAAATTGAAAAGCTGCGGTCCAGGCCAGAGCAGATCGCAAATATCTTTGTTTCTTGCGGTGCATCTTTCGGCGGCTGCCGTTCATCGAAGAATTAACCGAATGGTTAATTCGTAAAGATTCGTCAACGACGGAGGTGAAAGATGTTCACAAGAAAAATGTTCGCAAGAAAGACACTGGTACAACTGGCGAGTTCTCTGTTGGCAGTGGGGCTGTCGGGCGCGACGCTCTCCGCCGAGCCCACCGCGGCGGCCCGCTATGACAATCAGATTCAGGCCGCGGTAACCAAGAAGCTGGCGGCCAAGAGCCAGTTCAGCGACGTGAAGTCGAGCACGGAAGACGGCATCGTGACCCTGACGGGCACGGTCGAACTCTACCAGCGCAAGCTGGACGCCGCTAAAGCTGCGCGCAAAATCGCAAACGTCGAGGGCGTGCGCAACCTGATCGCGGTTGCCGGTCCCAGCGTTCCCGACGCTCAACTCGCAGCCACGCTGGCAAAGAAGATGCGCTACGTGCGCGAGGGCTATGACAGCACGTTCGACTACTTCGCCCTCGACGTGAAAGACGGTGTGGTGACGGTCGAAGGCCAGGACCGCACCGGAGTGGGCCGTGACGAAGCTCTGGCTGACATCGCGAACATGCCCGGCGTGAAGGACGTCATCGACAACGTTTCGGTGGCGCCGGTTTCGCCGATGGATGACAGCTTGCGCCTGCGGGCGGAACGCGCCATCTACCGCGACTCCGTGCTGAGCAAGTATGCTCTGGACCCGGCACGGCCGATTCGCATCATTGTGGCCAATGGCCATGTGACGCTTTACGGCTCCGTCGACAACGCGACGGATAAAGCAGTTGCCGGTCTGAGGGCCAATCAGATCTTTGGCGCGTTCACCGTGGAGAACAAGCTGCAAGTCGCGGGCGCGGGCCAGCAGGGTGTGCAACAGGGAATGTAACTAGATGTAGGTTGATGTAGCGGTGTCAGCGGTACGCAGAGGCGCAGCGCAAGCCGCGCCCTGTTTGTTTGAAAAGCCTTTTGCCGGCATGTGCTCTAAGGAAATTTACGGCAGGCGGTTGATCAGCGACGCGACGTAACCAGCCCCGAAGCCGTTATCGATGTTGACGACACTCACGTTCGATGCGCACGAGTTGAGCATGCCGAGGAGCGCGGCCAGACCCTTGAACGACGCGCCGTAGCCGACGCTCGTGGGTACGGCAATCACGGGCACGCCGACCAGGCCACCGACGACACTGGGCAGGGCACCCTCCATTCCGGCGCAGACGATAACCACACGTGCCCGGGCCAGCGCTTCGCGATTGGCGAGCAACCGGTGGATACCGGCGACGCCGACGTCGTAGAAATGTTCGACCTCGTTGCCCATCACCTCGGCGGTGACGACCGCTTCTTCGGCAACGGGAATATCGCTCGTCCCGGCTGAGACGACGGCGATGACACCTTTCCCGTATTTTGCATGATCGCGCGCGAGGACAATGGCTCGGGCGAGCTCTTGAAATTCGGCGGTGCGAACCTTCTTTCTCACCGCAGCGAACTGCTTCGCATTGGCTCGCGTCGCCAGAACATTTCCGCCATGCCTGGCGAGCCTTGCGAAAATGGTGGCGATCTGCGCCGGCGTTTTGCCTTCCCCAAGGATGACTTCGGGCATGCCGACGCGCAGCGCGCGGTGATGGTCGACTTTTGCAAAGCCGAGATCCTCGAAGGGCAGGTGGCGCAGGCGGGCGATTGCGTCGTCGGGCGCGAGCTTGCCGCTACGGACCTGTTCGAAAATCTGGCGGATGGATGCGGCGTTCAAGAAGCACTCAGCAATCAGCGTTAATCCGGGCGGGGTCTAGATTAGCAGATGAGAGCGTCTACTACGCGTGGGCAGCGCGCGCCGAAGGACGCGAGATGGCGCGCAGCTTTGCGATCACTGCCGCGCAGACTCTGCGCGCCATTCCAGCCTCGCCGAGGCGGGCGAGGAAGAGCCGGCGCACTCCGCTGGGCGCAACTTTGCCTCCGAGATAGGCTTCGTAGATCTGGCTCCCAATGCGGTAACCCCACTCCTGCGCTGAAGATTCGGCTTTATTGTCGCCGGCACGGCTGGCGGTTTGCGCAGCTTTTTCCAGCGCGGCGCGCGACAGCTGCAGCGAATCATCGGCGACTGGCGCCGCCCGCGAAGGATGCAGCACGCGCGAGCCAAAGTCCGCGACCGCGTGCTCGATCACGCGCGCGTAAAAGGCATCCATCGAATTTCCGCGCTCATTGCCGTTCCCGTTGGCGGCATTTCCCTCGGGCGCGTGGCCATTCAGAAGTTGCGGCAGACCCTGGCAGGCATGATGCAGGAAGCGGGCGGCATCTTCGGTGGCGTGCATCATCTGAATTTCCCGAATGTAGAAGGCGTTAATCAGCGGCAAATAGGCGCTGCCGCGTTCCTCAACCATCGCCAGGAGCGATTGGCACTCGGCTTCCGTCATCCCCTTACGGCCAAGCAGGCGACGCAGCATCGCGTCAGAAGATCTGCCGTGGACTTCGGGAAGCATGTCCACCAGGAATTTGGGCTGGGTGCCGTTGTGCGCGGCGTAACGGTTGATTTCGAGGAAGCTGGCCAGGCTGTCGATCAGGTTGTAAATGGTGGGAGCGAAGTCGGGGCCTTCGTCGGCGCGGCTCCATTGATCGAGATACAAACGATAGCTTTCGTATTTTTCCAGTGGCGTGGCATTGAATACGCACAGGACGTCGTCCTTGACGCGAACGGCTTCCACCTTGTCCGAGCGCTCGCCAGCAGCCCGCCAATAAAGCGCGTCAATGTTCTGGAGAACGGTGAGTATCTTCGCCCCAGGCATTTGTTTCTCGAGAACACGCGGCAGGTGGCCGGGAGCGAGATGCGACTCGCCAAAGAGCACAAAGATCACGGCATTGGGATGGCGCTCGCTGATTTCGGCAATTTTGATGGCGGCGTGGCGATCGCGGGCTCCGATCTTGCGCAGGTCTTCGCGCGGCATGCAGTCCAAGCCGTAAAGAGCTTCGGCGTGGTCACGCGCCGCCGCGAGCAATTCGTGGAAGGGAGCCCAATCGTATCCCCAATCGAGATCGAAGCGGATGCGATGGCGCAGCTCCGTCTCATCGATTTCGCGCCGCCACCATACGTCGAGAATGTGCTGGTCGCGCGCGAAAATGGTTTCGACGCCCAGCACAACCGGGCGGTCACCGGCAAGGGCGCGCTGCTCAAGCAAAGACGCGGCATAGCGCTGAGCTGCGGCCAAGGCATGATAGTCGCCGATGAGCACAACATCGCCGGCGCGCAGAGCGTTCTGAACCTGCTCGGAATCAAGAATGGAATCGTAGTTGCGGAAGGCCTGATTGAACTCGCGCAGATACTTGCGCCGGTTGTGCGAATCCTGGCTGCGGATTTCGCGCTCCACCCCGGCCAGCGCTTGCAGTTGGGCGGCGTTACGGCGCGACCGGAGATTGGTGGGCGATGCCATGTATAGCTTCTAGCTACTAGCTGGTGCGGCTTGACTTCTGCCGAGCGGTCTCCCTATGCTCCAAACTTCCCGACGCCTCTGGAGGCGATTTGCCGAACCATCCGCCGCAAAATCTGACCGTTGCCACAACCGGAGCCAGCGGAGCCATCTTCCTGCGGCATTTTCTGCTTGCCGTCGAACGCGACCAGCGCATTCAGACGGTGAATTTCATTGCTTCCGACAGCGCCCTGCGCGTCATGGCCGAAGAACTGAACGTGAAGGGCCGAGCCACCTTGATCGCCCGGATTCTCGGCTCTACCGGCAAACCCTCTGCCAAGAAAATCCATCTGCAATCGAACGACGACATCGGAGCCAACGTGGCCAGCGGTTCCTATCCCGCCGACGCCATGGTCGTCATCCCGTGCAGCGTTGGCACGCTGGCTCGCATCGCCAACGGCGTCGCCTCTCACCTGATCGAGCGCGCGGCCGACGTCACGCTGAAGGAGAAGCGCCCGCTGGTGTTGTGCGTGCGCGAGACGCCGCTCCACAAAATTCACATCCGCAACCTGTATCGAGCCGCCGACGCCGGGGCCACGATCTTTCCTCTTATCCCGGCTTTTTATTACCTGCCTGCTTCCTTGGATGACATGGCGCGCGAGTTTGCCTATCGCGTTCTGGCTCATCTGGGGCTGCCGCAGCCCGATGCCTTTCGCTGGAAAGGCTGAAAAATCAGCAGCTTGCCGCCGCGGCAAAATCACACCCTCGTCTGAAGCCATCGGCCAAGTTGTTTCCTGCAATCAGGGGAGAATTTCAGTGTAGAGAGCCGAAAGTCCCGGCGTCAGATATCCGGCGGACATGTCCAGCGGGATTTTCTACCAAGCTTCCAAGATTTCCAAAGCTCGAAGCGCGATTGGTTGGCGTAGAATGCGTGGAATTTCTCCAGGTGATGCATGGGCAGACGATGGTATTTGACGCTGGTCGTTACGATGTTCCTCGCGACCGCTGCCTACACGGCGGACGATCGTAATCCCCTCGCAGGCGACCCCAAGGCTGCGAAGGCCGGCGAGTATGAGTTCCGCATTAACTGCGCGCTCTGTCACGGTCTCGGCGCGCGCGGCGGAGGGCGCGGGCCCGACTTAACGCGGGCAGTGAAGAAGCACACGCACTCTGACGCGGAGATGTTCCAGGTCATCAGCAACGGCATTCCGGGCACGGCGATGCCGGCGAACGGCACAAACGGCCAGGGCGTCGGCATGACTGACGAGGAAATCTGGCAGATCATCACTTACATCCGCAGCCAGGAAGTGAAGGCACCGGCGAAGGCATTGGGAAACGCAGGACGCGGCAAAGACCTGTTTTTCGGCGACGCGAATTGCTCGCTCTGCCACATGGTTGAGGGCAAAGGCGGCAGGCTTGGCCCGGAGCTCACTGGCGTAGGCGGATCGCGCACGCGCGAGGCGATCATCGACTCGGTGCGCAATCCCAGCCGGCGGCTGGCTTGGGGACTGACCGAGGCGACGAAGGAGTTCCCGCAGGAGTATGAAAGCGTGACTGTCGTGACGGCGGACGGGAAAGAAATCAAAGGCGTGACGCTGAACGAAGACAGTTTCAGCGTGCAGATCATGGACGCGAACGAGAAGATTCATCTGCTCGAGAAGAGCACGCTGCGGTTGTTTCAGAAGTCGAGGCAGTCGGCGATGCCGAAGTACGACGCCGATGTCTTGAGCGATAAGGAACTGGAAGACATCGTGGCGTTTCTGGTGAGCGTGGGGGCGAAATGAGTATGCGCGCTCGGCGAGACAGCCGCGAAGTGGCGGGATATGAAAGCCCGGCACGGCAGTGCCGGGCCCGGTCAGACGTGAGTGCGAGTCCCGTAAGGACGACACAATGCCGATTCGTGTCCGTAAATTCAATTGCGACTTTATTTCTGCTTTTCTTGGTCGCGGGCATCGCGATTGCCTCCCACGCCCAGGTCACGTTCGAGAGGCTGGTCAACGCCACGAAAGAGCCCCAGAACTGGATGACTTACTCCGGCGATTACTCGGGAAGACGCTTCAGCAAGCTTGACCAGATCAACCTCGGAAACGTGCGTTCGATGGTGGCGAAGTGGGTGTATCAGACTGCCGCGACGGGAAAGCTCGAAACTACGCCGCTGGTCGTCGACGGAATCATGTACGCGACTGCGCAGGACGATCGTGCCTTTGCGCTCGACGCCCGGACCGGGCGGCCGATCTGGATGTATCAGCGTCAAATTCCGTCAGACATTCGCCCGTGCTGCGGACACGTGAATCGAGGACTGGCCATCTTGGGTGACAAAGTTTTTCTGGGCACGCTCGACGCGCATGTGATCGCACTCGATGTAAAAACCGGCGCGGTCATCTGGGATGCGACCGCAGCCGACTATCGTACTGGGCACAGCTTCACCGTCGCGCCGCTGGCGGTGAAAAATCTGATTGTGATCGGCATTTCCGGCGGCGAATACGGCGTACGCGGCTTCATCGACGCCTACGACGCCGACACTGGCGCGCGCAAGTGGCGCTTCTACACCGTGCCCGGGCCGGGCGAGCCGGGACATGACACCTGGGAAGGTGATTCGTGGAAAGTTGGCGGCGCGCCCGCGTGGAACACGGGCACGTACGATCCGGCGACGAATCAGATTTTCTGGCCGACGGGGAATCCTTCGCCGTCGAATCGCGGCGAGGGCCGCGCCGGCGACAATCTGTACAGCAATTCCCTGCTCGCGCTCAATGCCGACACGGGCAAGCTGAACTGGTACTTCCAGTTCACTAAACACGACGAGCACGACTGGGACGCGACGCAGGTTCCGGTGATGATTGATGCGGGCGGCAAGCACCTGATTGCGCAGGCCAATCGCAATGGATTTTTCTACGTGCTCGATCGTACGACGGGAAAGCTGATCTCGGCGACAGCGTACGGCAAGCAGACATGGAATGACACGAAGGACGCCGATGGGCGGCCGATCGCTAACAAGAACGCGTCGCCGACGCTGGAGGGGCACACGGTGTGCCCGGGAGCGTTGGGCACGACTAATTTCATGGCGCCGACCTACGATCCAGTGACGGAGTGGTTCTACGTCACGGCCCGCGATCAGTGCGACACGTTCTCGACCGCTCCGCAGCCCTACGAGGCGGGACACGCGTTCTACGGCAGCGCATATTTTCCGTCGGAGGAAGCCGAGCCGTATCTGGGATTTCTAAAGGCGATCGATCCGGCGACTGGCGAAGTGAGAGAAAAATTTCAGCACACTTCGCCAACGTGGTCGGGCGTTCTCTCGACTGCCGGTGGCCTGGTGTTCAGCGGAGACGCGGAAGGAAACTTTATCGCCTTTCAGGACAAGACGCTCAGTCCGCAGTGGCACTTCCAGATGGGAGCGGCGGTCTATGCCGCGCCGATGGCCTTCGCCGTCGACGGGAAGGAATATGTAGCAATCGCGGCGGGAAGCGCAATCTACGCGTTCGGACTCCCTTAGTGCGAGCCTGTTACTTTCGGTGGTACGCCACTTTCGCGCGATTGACGGCGCGGCGTGTTCCGTAATACTCTGCGCTTACACCGGAAAGGAGGTGGTCTGATGACAAGTTCTGAAGGCAGTAGTAGAGGTACTCATAGACCAGGTGAGGTGGCTGAGACTTAGAGCAGGTCGCTCTAAGCGGGGCTTCGGGCGCGGCGTTTGAACCATGCGCCGGAAGCTACAGCCCGCATACTACCGGCGAATAAGGATTGATTCCGCCCGGCGGGAAGGTCGCGCCGGGATCCCGGAGTTGCCGTAGAGGCCACGTAGAGTGACCACCTCTTGGTCAATCCCAAACAGTCCACCGGGCGGCCCACGAGCTTCGTGCTTGTGGGCCGTTCTGTTTTTGCGTGAACTTCCTTCGCCGCGGATTGACGCGGATTCAAACAGATTTTCGCGGATCACCGGCCAGAATCAGTTCGTCGGACTTGATCTGTCGGCGCACTTCGCGCCACGAGCAACGAGCCGCCGATCAGCTTCATTACAAAAACAGTTGTTGATTGTCTGGGCATCGGCGTATTCTGTTCGACTTACGTTTGCGATCTCATGGGGAGGACCACAGTGAAACTTAGGGGGAGCATTATCATACTTCTGGCGGCGGCTCTATTGGTCGCCGCGCTGCCCGGTATCGCAATAGGGCAGGACAAAGCGACCGCACAGGAGGTTATCGCCAAAGTCCGGGAAGCGGCCGTTGCCTTGTCGAAAAGCGGCGACGTAGCTCAGTTCAACAAGAGGCCCAGCCCGTGGATCTGGGCAGATACTTATATTTTCGTTCTCGACTGCGACAAGAAAATCACCGCCGCTCATCCTTTAAGACCGGATACGATCGGCGCACCACTGGCGTCGGTGAAGGACGTGAAGGCCAAGAATGTCTACCCGAATCCCGGCCACTTCTGCGAGGATGCCCGGAAGCCCTCGGGCACATGGATTGAGTACTCCTGGGTGAAGCCGGGTGAGACCGAGCCCTCGCGCAAGATCAGCTTCGCCTTGGGGGCCGCGGGAACGCCGTATGTGGTGTCGGCCGGTATCTTTGACGATGCCGCGACCATCGCTGATCTGTCGAAGCTGCGCACACCGCAGTAGCGCGCTCGAATCATGGGCGAAACTTCTCGAATCCCTTGCGGATCACATCCAGCGTGTCTTCGGCTAGCGTCAGCGCGGGCAATTCTTCGCGCGTGAACCAGCGCACTTCGGCGGCGTCGCTGGCCGCCAGCAGTTTTCCTCCCACCGGGCGGCAGAGAAAATCGATCAAGACGTAATGGTACTGCACGCGCTCTTCGGCATCATATAAAACGCGATCGTAGACGCCCAGCAACTCGCCGGCCTCGACGATGAGTCCGGTTTCTTCGCGGGCCTCGCGGACTGCGGCGTCCCGGACCAATTCCCCTACTTCGAGCACGCCACCGGGGATCGACCACTGGCCCTGAATCGGCGGGTGTGCCCGCCTCACGAGAACGACGCGCGAGTCCTGAATAATGATCGCGCCGATGCCGACAAACGGTTGCTCGGGATATTCGCGTTTCATGTCGGAGGAATTGTAACCGCATTTATCACTACCGAGACACAGAGTCACGGAGAAATGCTTGCGGCTACTCGTGGCAAAATGAAGCTCCTCTGTGACTCCGTGCCTCCGTGGTTAAAATGGAGCCCAATGGTGCTTGAAGAATACAAACGGAAGCGGCGGTTTGAAGAGACGCCCGAGCCTCCGCCGGAGGTAGCGAGCAAACCGGGGAACCGCTTCGTGGTGCAGATGCACGATGCCACGCGGTTGCATTACGACTTTCGCCTGGAAATGGAAGGAGTGCTGAAGTCGTGGGCCGTGCCGAAGGGACCGTCGCTCGATCCGGCCGATAAACGGCTGGCCATGCAGGTCGAGGATCATCCGGTTTCCTATTTCGATTTCGAGGGCAACATTCCCGAGAACAATTACGGCGCGGGCACGGTGCTGGTGTGGGATGTGGGCACGTGGGAACCGCTGTCGCCGGTGCAAAAGGACGGCGAGTATCTGCCGGGCACAGACAAAGACGCAGCGGCGATGCTGGCCAAGGGTGATCTGAAATTCCGCCTGAACGGGAAGCGGCTCAAGGGAGATTTCGCGCTGGTCAAGATGAAAGGCCGGCGCCCGGGGAGCAAGGGCAACGAATGGTTGATGATCAAGAAGCACGATCAGTATGTCGTAGAGGGCTACGAGATCGAAGCGTATGACACATCGGTACTGACCGGACGCACCCTCGATGAAATCTCCGGAGATGCGGGATCCAAAGAGTGGAAAAGCCGGCCCACAGGACGAGGAAAACTGAAGGCGGCATGGCTGGCAGATGCGATCGCAAGAGTCGAGCAAAAAAAAAAGCAAACGCCAAGCCCAACCGCCGAGGCCGCAAAGGGCGCCGACCAAAATAAAGCAAAGAAGACCGAGATGAATGAAGTCGCCGGGTCGGCCGCGGTCGCTGTGTCCGATGTGCCAACGACCGAGAATAAACTAGCGAAGCCCTTGGCGACCTCGGCGCTCTCGGCGGTGAGCACTTCATCCGGTCCCGTAAAGCGGCCCATGCCCACGACGATCCACCCCATGCTAGCCGAATCGGTCGACGAGCCGTTTGACGGCGACGACTGGCTATTTGAGATCAAGTGGGACGGCTATCGTGCGATCACATTCATCGAAAACGGGAAGGCGCGCCTGGTGTCGCGCAATCAGAATGACCTGACGCCGCGATATCCCGAGTTGAAAGATCTGCCGCAATTCGTCAAGGCGAAGAATGCAATCCTCGACGGTGAAGTGGTTGCGGTCGATGAAGAAGGCCGGGCATCGTTCAGCCTAATGCAGCAACGCACGGGTTTTCGTCCAGGCGGCCGGCGTTTTGCCGCGAATGCAGACGTGCCGGTGCTTTACTACGCATTCGACCTGTTGTATCTCGATGGCTACGACTGGCGGCGCGTGCCACTGGAAGAACGCAAGAAAAAGCTGGCGTCGGTGCTGACCGCGGGCGACGCACTGCGTTATTCAGACCACTACGAGCGCCAAGGCAAGGCTCTGTTCGAAATCGCGCGGCAGAAGGGCCTGGAAGGAATTCTGGCCAAGAAACGCAATAGCATCTATGAAGAACGGCGCAGCCGCGAATGGCTGAAGATCAAAATTCGGCATCGCGTAGAGTGCGTGGTCGGCGGCTACACCGAGCCCGAAGGAACCCGTGCGCATTTTGGATCGCTCGTCCTCGGCCTGTATGACAAAGAAAAACGGCTGGTGCATGTCGGGCAGGTCGGCAGCGGATTCGACCAGAAGCTGCTGGATGAAATCTGGCAGATGCTGAAAAAACTGGAGACGAAAAAGAATCCATTCTTCGGAGAAGTCGAGGCGCTGCGGAAAACATTCTGGGTCAAGCCCGAACTGGTGGTGGAAGTCGAATACGCGGAATGGACTAGCGGCATAACTTCCGGAAAGCTCGCCGGCACCGGACCAAAGTTGCGCGCTCCAGTGTTTCTGGGCCTTCGCGACGACAAGGATCCGAAGGACTGCCTGCTGGAAGAGGCGCTTAAATAGTCCTACGGAAATCCCCACCTCTTCGGCTCGCTTCGTTCGCTCGGGGCAGGCTCTAGGCGCAAAGAGCGGCTAGGACGGGGCACCCGCGCGACGCATCCCGGCGAACACCGCCGTGACGCGGCCCTTCATCCAGCCCTTAGTATGCGTGCGCACGTAAGCCAGCCCCAGCATGGCCAGGGTGATCACCAGCAGTCCCACCGAGGCCGTGCCAATCCCCACTCCACGCTTGGGGAGAATCGAGAAGCGGCCGTAGACGAATTCGATGTGCACCCAGTAGACCACCAGCGACGCCTGGCCCAGTTGGATCAGTGGGCTGAATCGCCACGGGCCAGCTGGCATTTTTCCGATGACCCAGCGGCACCACGCATAGCTCGCAGTCAGAATCACCATCAGCATGCCCAAGCGAATCAGAAAGAAATTCGGGCTGGTGTGCCAGTAATCGTAGACGGGATAGAGCTGCAATGGCATCGAGTCCAGCCAGCGCGAAAGTTCGACCAGCACGATACCGGCGCCGCCGATGGAAACGAACACTCTCGCTTCGCGAGCGCGCGCCCAGGGGCTCATCAAAACGAATCCCACGGCGAGGCCGGCGAACGCAAAAGCCGCCCACGGAAATATGGGAAAAAGCCACGCTTGCGGCTTGCCCAGGTTGTGCACGCCGTCGATGTAGGACTCCAGCGGCCAGGGCAACCAACGCGGACGCCAGGTGGTCCAGAGCAGCGGGGTAAGCAGGGAGATCAGAAGCGCGGTGGCAGCGGCGGCCAAGATGAGGGATAGCCGCATCTTTG